>JARFPR010000476.1 GCA_029288195.1 Gammaproteobacteria bacterium
GGTGTAAACCCCGCCGCGTACGTTGAATTCTGCGTTGACACGCATAAAACGTGGTGAGATAGCCAACACCAGGTCTGAAAGTATCTTGTTGGTGACCGCCTCATGAAATGCGCCATGATCGCGATAGGACCAGAAATAGAGCTTCAAGGCCTTTAATTCCAGGCATAGCTTATCGGGCACATACTGGATTTCGATGCTGGCGAAGTCAGGTTGCCCGGTCAGTGGACACAGGCAGGTGAATTCGGGCGTGTCGATATGAATCGTGTAATCGCGCTCCGGATTAGGATTATCGAAAGTGTCCAACTCGCTGGAGGGCTGAGTAGTCATATAGTTTCTCGCAGGTTGTTACGGGCCGCCACAGCACAACGGCGTCCGCGGCGCGCTATTATATCCGGCTGTTCGGAATTGGCAATTAATTGACCGGTTTTACTGTTGCCGGATAACGCAAATGATATACTCGGCACGCAAAAAATTTTACCCTGGAATTTCTCGCACAGATGCGCCTCAGTCAAATTAAAATAGCCGGCTTCAAGTCGTTTGTCGACCCGAGCAAAATCATGTTTCCGGCCAACGTTACCGGAATCGTCGGCCCCAACGGTTGTGGTAAGTCCAACGTAATTGATGCGGTGCGCTGGGTTATGGGCGAGTCTTCGGCCCGCAACCTGCGTGGCGAATCGATGGAAGACGTTATTTTCAGCGGCTCTTCCAGCCGTCAGCCGGTGGGCCAGGCCTCGGTAGAACTGGTTTTCGATAACTCTGACGGCCGGGTTAAGGGTGAATATGCCCAGTACAACGAGATATCGGTTAAACGAATCTCGACCCGTGTCGGCAAGTCCAAGTACTTTCTGAATAACACCCGTTGCCGACGTCGCGATATTGCCGATATTTTTCTCGGCACCGGCCTCGGTCCGCGCAGTTACTCGATAATTGAACAGGGTATGGTAAGTCGCGTAATCGATGCGAAGCCGGACGAGTTGAGAGTTTACCTCGAGGAGGCTGCCGGCATCTCCAAATACAAGGAACGGCGTCGTGAAACCGAAACCAGGATTCGACATACGCGCGAGAACCTGGACCGCCTGATCGACTTGATCGAGGAAATCGACAAACAGCTTACGCGACTCGATCGGCAGGCGAAAACAGCGGCAAAATACAAGCAGCTGAAACAGGATCAGCGTCGGCTCGAAGCCGAAAGCCTGTTGCTGCAAAAACGGGTCTTCGATGACGAAATCGATGTGCAAAAACGCAAGCTGGCCACGGTTGAAACAGACATGGAAAAGCGTACGGCAGGATTACGTGAAACCGAACTCGAGATCGAACAGTGCCGACAGAAACTGACCGAGGCAAGCGAGCAGCACAACCAGGTACAGGGGCAGTTCTACAAAGTGGGTTCAGAGATTTCGAGCAAGGAACAGGCGATCGAACATCAGAAGAGTTTGCAGCAGCGCAGCCGCCAGGAACTGGCCGGCCTCGAACAGTCTTTACAGGATGCGGGAAAAATACTGGCCGATGATGGCGATAAACTGGGGCAACTGGATCTGCAACTTGCCGAAATTACGCCTGAACTCGATACCAGTAATGAAACGCTTCAGCAACAGCAAGCTTCGCTCGAGCAGGCGGAAGCAAAAATGCACGAGTGGCAGGAATTGTGGGATCAGTTTCGGCGCGAATTCCACCAGGTTCATGAATCAGCGCAGATCGAGAATCGGGGTATCGAACATATCGAACGCCAGGTGCAGCGTACCGAGCAGCAGCGCTCACGACTGCAGCAGGAGCTTGATAACCTTGATGCTTCCGACTCGGTTCAGGAAATTAACCAGCTCGAGTCGAGCGTTGAGGCAAGCACCGAGGAGTACGCAGCAACCGCGGCGCAGGTACAGACACGAGCCGAAGAGATCCAGGGGCTGCGCGGCAGTTGTGAAGAACTGGCCAACCAGCTCGACGAAAAACGAAACCAGATGCAAACCCTGAGTGGTCGACTGAGTTCGCTGGAAGCCCTGCAGCAACATGCGCTTGCCGAGACCAGCGACGAGGTCAAGCAATGGCTCGAGCAGAATCGAATAGATTCAACTCGTCGACTGACCAGTCTGCTCAAGCTCAAGGGCGATATCGGCAAGGCAGTTGAAGTCGTACTGTCTCCGTTTCTGGGAGCCTATTGCACCTCAGCGGGTGAGCCTATACCCGGCGCCTTCATAGCTAATCAAAATGTTACCGTATTTGACCGCGAGCCAGTTCGATCTCGCGCCAATGATCGGGAATGGGCAAAACTGTCTGACTATATCGAATGCGACGTCGATCTGTCGTCTATCCTGGACGGGATCTACCTGTGTCGGGATCAGCAGGACCTGCACTCAAAGCGAGCCCAGCTGGTAGCGGGTGAAAGTCTTGTCACTTCCCAGGGTTTATGGGCTGGTGGTAACTGGATACTGCAGCTGGGTGAAGAAGATCAGCAGGCCGGCACCATTGCACGAGCTCAGGAGATCGAATCGATACGCGCGCAACTCGAACAGATTACGCCGAGTGCGATGGCAATAAAATCGCACAATGATGGTGATCGACAGCGTTTACAGGTCCTTGAACAGGCATGGGACCAGGACCAGAAATCGCTGGCTGAGCTACAGCAGCAATTATCCGAACTACGCCAGCAGTTAAGTAACCAGAAAAGCCAGGCCGAACAGGTTCAAAACCGACGTCAGCAGTTGCAAACCGAACTGACTGAACTTGACGAACTTAAGCTCGGCCACACCAGTGAACTGCAATCAAATAGCGCCAAGCGTAATGATTTTCTCGAGCAAATCGCGCAGATGTCGGAGCTCGAGAACGCGTTACAGGCGCAAAAACAACAACGGCAGCAACAACTTGCCGAGACCAGGCAAGCGCTACAACAAGCGCTTGAAAATGCACATCAGCAACAGATTCAGCAACAGGCGCTTGAGACGGAGCAGCGCACAACGCGCTCGAATATAGAGCGCATCGAGCAACAAAAGGATCAGTTTGAGCAGCGTATCAAGGAGCTCGATAGCGTTATAAATAGTGCTGTCGATCCGATTGGCGAGCTGGAAAGCGAATTACAGGAGTTGCTGAAACAGCGCAATCATATCGAACAGGAACTCAGTCTCGCGCTGCAGGCCGTGGCCGAAATCGATAATCAGCAGCGTGAGTTTGAAACCGAGCGCAATACCCGTCAGCAGCGCGTCGATGAATTTCGCAATCAGCTTGAACAGGAACGCATGCAGATGCAGGAAGCCAGTATTCGTTGCAAAACGATCGAGGAACAATTGCAGAAATCGGGACAGGATATCAGCACATTGCAGCAAGAGCTGGACCCGGAAGCCGAGCTGGGCCAATGGAGTACGCGTCTTGAAAAACTGAATAAACGTATCGATCGCCTGGGACCGATCAATCTCGCAGCAATCGATGAGCAAAAGGAACAGGCCGAGCGAAAACAATACCTGGATGCGCAACACCAGGACCTGATATCGGCTCTCGATACCCTCGAGGGTGCGATCCGGAAAATTGACAAGGAAACCAGAGATCGTTTCAAGGAGACTTTCGAGCAGGTCAACAGTCGCCTGGTAGAACGCTTTCCAAAGTTGTTCGGCGGCGGCGAAGCGCACCTCGAGATGACAGAAAACGATTTGCTTAACACCGGCGTACAAATCATGGCGCGCCCGCCGGGTAAGCGCATTACCAATTTACAGCTGTTATCCGGGGGAGAGAAGGCGCTCACCGCAGTGGCATTGATTTTCGCAATTTTTGAGCTCAATCCTTCTCCGTTCTGCATGCTGGACGAGGTCGATGCCCCGCTCGATGATGCCAATGTTGGACGTTTTTGCGCCATGGTTGGCGAAATGTCGGAGCAGGTACAGTTCATCATAATCACCCATAACAAGATAACCATGGAAACAGCACAAAGTCTTAATGGTGTCACCATGCATGAACCCGGGGTATCACGACTGGTCTCGGTCGATGTCGGCGAAGCGGTGGTTCTTGCCGGGGTTCAGTAATGGATGCAAATACCTTTAGATGGGTTCTAATCCTAATCGCCGTATTGCTGGCTGTCGGAATCTATCTTTACGGCTTGCACCAGGGACGCTTGCGCAAGCGCAGTGCTGACGAGACTTTTACCCGCGAAGAGCTCGATTCAGCCTTTGTCGAAGACGAGCAACTGGATGTTGAGCTGAGTAACCTTAACCAGGTACTCAGGGACAACGAGGAGGAAGAAAATTTCGATGAGATTCTGGTTAGTCCCGCCGTGGAGGAAAAGCAGCCCCCGCTTGCACTGCCTGACCCCGAAATTTTTGTGCCGACCGTGCTCGCCGCAAAAGATGAAGACCGCCTGGTCAGCTACCATCTCAGGCATGGTGATTTTCGGCTGATTACCGGTGAAGAAGCCGATGCCGCAATGCGGGACTCTGGCCTGGAACTGAATGCCGATGGCTTTCTCGAGTTTCGCGAGGAAGGAGAGGTCGCTTTCCAGGTGGCCAGCCTCACTGCGCCCGGTGATTTCTCAGGCATCGAAAAACTCGAGTTCGCCACCCTCGGATTCAATTGTTTTATCGATCTTGATTTGTGCGCGAATCCGCGCCTGGCTTTCGAGGCGATGTTAAAAAAAATCGATGAGCTGGTGCGCCTTTTGAATGTCGAGGTTTACAAGTCCAACCAGGACCTCCTGACCATCAGCGATATCACCAGCGTGCGTGAAAAGCTCGCCTGAGATGCAGGCTGGCCGAGGCATGTCGATTCCCAAATCCAGTAAAGCCGAAGCTGCACAACTTCGCCAGGCGTTATCCGAACATAACTATCATTACTACGTGCTTGATGATCCGCTAGTCACTGACCAGGAATACGACCGCCTGTTCCGTCGCTTACAGCAACTCGAACTTGAACACCCCGGGCTGGTAACGCCAGATTCACCGACGCAACGGGTGGGTTCTGAACCAGCCAGCCACTTCGAAAGCGTGACCCATGAAGTGGCGATGCTGTCGCTCGATAATGCCTTTGACGAGGAGGAAATGCTCGCTTTCGATCGCCGCTTGCGTGACAAACTGGATCGTGACTCGGCACTGGCCTATTGTGCCGAGCCAAAGCTCGATGGTCTTGCGGTCAGCCTGCTTTACGAGGCGGGTGAACTGGTGCGGGCAGCCACCCGCGGCGATGGTCGCAGTGGTGAAAATATAACCGCGAACGCCCGCACTATCGCGTCAATACCATTGCGCCTGATTGGTGATAATCTGCCTCGACGGATCGAGGTTCGAGGCGAGGTTTACATGGAACTGGAAGGCTTTGCTGCGCTCAACCGCAGTCAGCAGCAGGACGGAGGGAAAGTATTTGCCAATCCACGTAATGCGGCTGCCGGCAGCCTGCGCTTGCTGGATTCACGCATTACAGCCAGCCGCCCATTGACGTTTTGCAGCTACGGTACCGGTCTTTGCGAGGGAGTCGAATTACCGCCAGGCCAATATCAACAGATGCAATTTCTGCGTGCTATCGGGATCCCGATAAGTCGTCAAATCGAATTGCTCGACTCGATTGACGATTGTCTCGATTACTATCAACGCATACTGGCACAGCGTGATGAACTCGCTTTCGATATCGACGGCGTGGTGTTCAAGCTCGATGACATTGAGCAGCAACGCGAGGCCGGGTTCGTTTCCCGCGCCCCGCGTTGGGCGATTGCCTACAAGTTTCCGGCGCAGGAAGTCATGACACGGCTGCTGGATGTCGATTTTCAGGTGGGACGAACGGGTGCACTAACGCCGGTCGCAAGACTGGAACCGGTCGCGGTCGGCGGGGTAATGGTTAGTAATGCAACATTGCATAATATGGACGAGATCGAGCGTAAGGATATTCGTATCGGTGATATCGTTATCCTGCGCCGGGCTGGAGATGTCATTCCTGAAATCGTGGCGCCGGTAATCCAGCAACGGGAAGGCAAATTAAAACGGCCTCGAATGCCGTCGCGCTGCCCGGTGTGTAATTCGGAAGTGATACAGCAAAGCGGCCAGGCGGCGTATCGCTGCGTCGGCGGACTGGTTTGCGCGGCACAGCGCAAGGAAGCGATCAAACACTACGCATCGCGCAAGGCGATGGATATCGAAGGACTTGGAGATAAACTGGTTGAGCAAATGGTAGAGCAGGGTATGATCGAATCGGTCGCCGACCTTTATCATTTAGAGCTTGAACAGGTCGCGGGCCTTGAGCGAATGGCAGAAAAGTCGGCACAAAATCTGCTGCAGGCACTCGAGCAAACCAGGACCACCAGTCTCGCACGATTCATCTATGCCCTTGGAATTCGAGAGGTTGGCGAAGCGACCGCAGAAGCGCTGGCAGGTCACTTCGGTAACCTCGAAGTAATCATGGATGCGGATGTCGAAAGCCTGCAACAGGTCGAGGACGTGGGGCCGGTGGTGGCCGAAAATATCAGGCACTTTTTCGATCAGCAGAGAAACAGGGACATCATCGATCAATTGTTAGACCAGGGTGTTAACTGGCCGGCGATCGATCTCTCCCATCGGCAGCTGGATCAATCGCTGGCGGGCAAGACCTACGTGATTAGCGGCACTTTGAATGGCTACAGTCGCGACCAGGCGGCGAGTTTGCTAAAAGCGCGCGGTGCCAAGGTGAGTGGCAGTGTCTCATCGAAAACCAGCGCGCTTATCGGCGGAGAAAATCCTGGCTCCAAGCTGGCCCGGGCCGAGGCGCTGGGAGTCGAAGTGCTGGACCAGGCGGGATTCGAAAGCCTGATAGAGGGTTAACCATGATACTTGACGAAGCGCAGCAGGCCGAACTTAAAAAATATACCTACGCGGTATATATTTTGTTGGCCCTGTCCTTTCTCACGCTGATCACGCCGATCATCGGGGTGATCATTAACTACGTCAAGGATGATGACGTACGTGGTAGTTGGCTGGAATCGCATTTTAGGTGGCAAAAGGCCACTTTCTGGTATGGTCTGCTGTGGACGGTACTGGGAGTATTGACCACTCCGTTACTCATCGGTTACGGGGTGCTCGGGGTGGTAACCATCTGGCTGATCTACCGTATCGCGCGTGGCTGGATTTTTCTGGTCGATGGTAAAGAGATGTACCGCGTAACAACAGGAGAAAATTAATGAATAATGATGAGCAATGGCGCAGCAAGTTGAGCCCTGAAGAGTATCGCGTGTGCCGGGAAAAGGGCACCGAGCCCCCGTTTAGCGGTGAATATAATAGCAATCACCGCAGCGGCAGGTATCTTTGTAAATGCTGCGGTGAAGCCTTATTCGATTCCACTGACAAGTACGACTCCGGTTCAGGCTGGCCCTCGTTTGACCGGCCCGCTTCGGACCAGGTGATTCGTGAAGAGGCGGATTCGAGCCACGGCATGCGACGTGTCGAGGTCATGTGCGATCGTTGTGGTTGCCACCTCGGGCATGTATTCGAAGACGGCCCGCAAGATAGCACCGGTATGCGTTACTGCATCAACTCGCTGTCACTCGAGTTCGAGGCTGGTGACAATGAATGAGTCTGATTTCGATCTGCTCGCTGAAGACACCATGACCGCGATTGAGGAAGCGATTGATGATTGCGGGGTTGATATCGATTACGACACTGCCGGTGGTATTCTAACGCTTGAATTTGCCAATCGAAGCCAGATCATCATCAACAAGCAAACTCCGCTCTCGCAGATCTGGGTCGCGGCACGCAGCGGTGGATTTCACTTCGATTATGATGCGGCAAACCAGTGCTGGCGATTGCAGGGCAATGACGAGGAACTGTTTAGCTGCCTCAGTCGCTACTGTAGTGAACAGGCCGGTGAAGCAGTAAAGCTCGAGAATTAGTTTTTGCCATGCCAGTGGCAGCAGGTCGAAGCAGGTTAACACGGTCAATCAAGTATTTAGCAATTGTACTGGCGGCCGCCTTTAGCTACGTCCTGCTTGATTTTGCTTTCGATTTACGCCCGCCCGGGGTTCACAGTTACTACCGGTTCAATGTTAGCGACTTGTCGTTGGACCAGGCCAGGATTTTGCGCCAGGATAACCTGTCGGTGCTGGTGATTCGGCGTTCGGACAGAACCATCACGGCGCTCAGGCAAAACCTGGCCGGGTTGCAGGATCCAGAATCGCAACGCAGTCACCAGCCTCAGTTTGCGGCCAATCTGCTGCGTTCAAGTCATCCCGAGTACTTTGTCAGCTACGCGATCGGCACTGATTTTGGCTGTGGTCTCGAGCTGGGCGAATCCTCGGTGAAGGAAATCTGCGGCAGGGCGCGCTATGATTTCGCCGGCAGGGCACTGCAGGGTGATAATAAATTTCTGAATCTTGCGGTCCCGGATTATACTTTCACCAACAATTTCAATACATTGACCATCAGGCCCTGAACAAGAGTAACCGCCATGCCTTCATTTGACGTTGTTTCAGAAATAGATCATCACGAGCTTAAAAATGCGCTGGACCAGGCCAATCGCGAAATCGGTACCCGCTACGATTTCAAGGGTTCCGGTGCCGGTATTGAACAGTCGGGAAATGATTTAACCCTGGAAGCCGAAGCGGAATTCCAGCTAAAACAAATGATCCCGATTCTGAAAGAGAAGATGTCAAAACGCGGTATCGACGTCGATTGTCTCGAATTTGGCGACGTGGTTGAAATGAATAAACGTGCCCGGCAGCCGGTGAAAGTCAGGGAGGGACTGGACAAGGACCTGGCGCGCAAGATGGTTAAACTAATCAAGGACAGCAAGCTCAAGGTGCAGGCGGCAATTCAGGGTGAGCAGCTCAGGGTAACTGGCAAGAAGCGTGACGATTTACAGCAGGTTATGCAAACCCTGCGTGAGGCGGGGCTCGGCATTCCATTGCAGTTCAACAATTTCCGCGACTGAAGCGCGGGGTTTAGTCACGCTAATTTTCTAAGCGGTCAGGTAAACGTCGAATCGAATCGTCTTTTCCCGGTAGACCAGGTCGGGTTTGACATCGTTAAAGCTGGCAGCTTTAGCAGGGCGTTTTATCACCACCCGCTTGCGCGCCTTGTCCAGTGCCTGCTCAAAACACGACTCCATTTCGAGGTTAGTGGTTATCGCCTGTAGAATTTGCATTTCCTTGGCAGGCTTTGCGCCGGACTTGTGACCCGGGAACATCGGGTCGAGGTAGATACAGTCGTAGTCATGATCATCCCCGAGGTGGTTTAAAAAATTCAGCGCATTACAGTTTTCGATGCTCATTCGTTGTGCAATCGCAGCCCCGTTTGCGCTTGCCGCGAGCCTGTCAAGCGAATAGGCGAGGATTGCGTAGACCAGTTCATTTTGTTCCAGCATCGTGACCCGCTTGCCGTGGCTGGCGAGCATCAGGCTATCCGCCCCCCAACCGGCGGTAAGATCCAGCAGCCTGGTGATGCTGCGTTGCTTGTTGCTGCAGGCTCTGTTAATGGCCTGGCCTGGTTGCGTGGCACGCAATGGCAAGGGGCCAGAGATAAAACTGTGATGAAAACGAAGTCGTGAATTAACCAGGTTGATCTCGACACCTTCATCATCGGGTTCAATGATTAATTCTGAACTGGAGGCCTGCGCCAGCAATTGCTGGACTTTTTGTGCCGTGGCTATCAATAGTGTGGTGGCTTCTCAAACCCGGGATCGATGTCACTGGAATCATCTGCTTTTAGTGACTGTAGCTGAACCTTGAGCTGCTCGATGCTGATATTCAGGCGCGAAATTTCCTGATCCTGTTGCGCTACCATATTGTTCAATGTCTGGATCGTGTAGTCCTGTTCGGTATATAGTATCTCGAGCCGGCTTAATTTGGCCTCTAGCGATTCAGTCACGAAAATTCGCCTCTGGTAAATAGACGAGTTTAACAAAAATTATCTTTGATAAACCATATAATGGCTGTTTACCGCTGGCTTATTCGGCCGCATAATACGTGCATCACGGCCTGTTCGTGTGTGACAGGGCAGTAGTAGAAATGAGGTAACTCGTGAGCGAATCACAAATTGACAAAATAGCCGAGATCGCCGAGAAAATTTCGGCCGAAGAAAACCGTCGTACCCGGCAAACCCACACCATTAATAACCTTTTGCGAGAAAGGCAACAGGTGCTGGTGTCGATGTGCGAACTGGCTGAACTGGAATCGGGAGATGTGCCGCCGGATACGGTGATCCACAATCTGCGCGGTTTCAACCAGCAGTTGGTTGATTACACCGCGCTAGGGCACTTCGAGATTTACGAAAGAATTATCGACGGCAAGGAACGTCGTGGCAATATCAAGGTGGTTGCCGATCGTGTGTACCCGTCGATTTCAGACACCACGCAGGTTTTCGTCGAGTTCAACGACAAGTATGACGGCGTAGACGAGCCGGAAAGTCTGGGCGATTTGTACAGTGACCTGTCTTCGATAGGCGAGGCAATGGCCGATCGCATCGAATCTGAAGATATGCTGCTGCGCGAAATCAGCGATAGTCTCGAAAGCCCAAGCAAGAATCTCTGATTAAACCTTTCATTTCGATACGTCAACCCCGCTTACGCGGGGGGCGCGTAAGCCTGCGCGGCTTTAGGCCCCGCGGGTCCCGGCGGGAATCTTGCAATAACACGCACCGACTAAGGTAAAACCCGCTTAAAAGGTTTCACGCTAACCGAGGCATAGGCGCCGGACTTGATGTACGGGTCTTCATCTGCCCAGGCCTGTGCGGCCTGTAGTGAATCGAACTCCGCAATGATTATACTGCCAGTGAACCCGGCATCGCCCGGGTCTTCGCTGTCGATTGCGGGATTAGGCCCGGCAATAATCAGTTGACCGGCATCACGAAGCGCGTTCAGGCGCTCAACATGCTCGCTGCGCACGGCCATGCGGGCGGCGAGGCTATCCTCGTTGTCAATCCCTACAATGCTGTACAACATCAACTCGTCTCCTTATCGCTATCGGGCATGTAGCGGGCCAGGAAAAAGGCCTGGGCGATCACGAATGCGATCGTCATACCCATTAGTCCGAACAACTTGAAATCAACCCAGGTGTCTTCACTGAATTGCAATCCAAACGGGTCGATTTCAGGCGCGACGATCATGTTGGCAATGCCCGAGACCACGAAAAACCCGACCCAGGCCAGGTTCAACTGCACCCAGACTCGTTGCTCCTCGATCGTAATCGCATGCCCCATCATACGCTGGATTAACGGTTTTTTACCGATCACGTGACTGCCCAGAAAGACCAGCGCGAACAGCCAGTTAATTGCGGTCGGCTTCCACTGGATAAAGGCGGGATCTTTGAGTGCCAGTGTCGCACCGCCGAAAAACAGCAGCAATGCCAGCGTGATGAGCGGCATCTTTTCAACTTTTTTGACGATGATTGCGGCGAGCACGACCTGGATAAGCGTAACCACAATTGCGGCCAGGGTGGCCAGGTAGATTGCGTCGCTGGATTCCCCGGGCCTCAGGTTCATCAATGGAACCCAGTCATTAACACCCAGGATCAGGTCATCCGGCAAGTCGAGGTAAAACTTGTAGAGGATGAAAAAGAGTAGAATCGGTAGAAAATCGGAAAGCTGTTTCATCGGGTCCGCAATCGTTTAGAGCAGCGCAGATTTTAACGTATAAACCCGCACTTTGGTGACTAATTTCAGACTCGATGATATGCTCGTAGTTCGTTTTACGGCCCCCCCGAAACCAACGTGGAAGCAAAAAAATTTTTCTACCTCGCCGGCCTGCCGCGCACCGGCAGCACCGTGCTGGGGGAAATTTTAAATCAGAACGAAAATATCCACGTGTCGCCGGCATCACCGTTGAGCGAGATCGTCAGTGAGGTACTCACCAAGTGGCGCCAGAACACGGTAACACTAAAGGCTTACAAGCATCCCGAGCAGTTGCCTAACGTCTGGCGGGGAATTCGTGCGGGGATGTACCAGCATAGGCCTGAGTCCTGCATTATCGACAAGTCCTGGGCCTGGCACATGAACGATGCTATCGATTCGACACGCGATATTCTGGGTGAGGAAATGAAGGTGATCTGTACCGTCGATGACATCGCCGATTGCCTGGCGTCATTCATCATGCTGATTCGCGCTAACCCTGATTACATCTCCTATATCGACGACTACCTGCGTAACATGCGACTGGAAACCAACGATGCCAATCGCTGCGTCGCGATGATGGATCCCAAGATTGCGACCAGCGTCGGCTGGTGTTATGAAAGTCTGAAACAGACCTGGCTGGGCAAGAATCGCAACAACCTGTTACTGATCGAACGCGCCGACCTGGTGCATTCGCCACAGGCAGTGATTGAAAAAATATACAGCTTTCTTGAAATTCCTGAACTGGCGACCTGGGGCGATAACCAGGGTCATTACTTCGATTCTATCGAAAAGGAAATCACCGAGGACGATGGCGCGGCTTATGGCATTCCCAACCTGCACAAACTGGGTCCGAAACTGCGTGACCGCAGCTGGAAGGCTAAAGATGTACTCGGTAACCAGTTGTTTTTCAAGTATAAACGCCTCGAATTCTGGCGCCCCAAAAAACGCAGTTTCTAAACACTGCCGCTATTCCCGCTAAGTGGGCCACATTCGCTCGGGGATGACTTCAGGCTTCTAAACAGGCCATAAAAAAGGGCCCCCGAAGGAGCCCTTTGATACTGCTTTACGACTTCGCAATTACAGGATGTCGTACTTGAGGACTGCACGCAGAACATCTAAGTCGTCGTCAGAGTTGCCAGTATCGGCATCATTGCTCACCAGCTCATACCACAGAGCGGTGCCACGACCCAGGTTCTGGGTGTAACCAAGCATGATCAGGGTTGGATCGTTATCGTTCGCATCACTGCTCAGAGTTTCGTAGTGCACGCGGAAATTACCGACACCAAGGTCCAGTACGATACTTTCGTCATCGTCCTGGGTTTCGAAGTTTACTGCCAGAGATGCGTCGCCAAGCATGATGCCGCTCAGGACAACACCAACGATATCTTCGTCGTTGCCTGCGCTACCATGAGCCGTATCAGAAGCAGTATTTTGCAAACCGACACCCAGGGTCATGTCGCCGATCGGAAAGCTGGCGGCCACTTCGATCTGATCGGGTGCATCTTCTTCAGCATCCCACAGGAAGTAAGCACTGGCACCGAAAGAAACAGCACCAGTAGAACCGGCGTAGGTTACAGCGTGATTGGTACGACCGCGATAGTTAACCATGTTGTAACCAGAAGCCCACCACGGGTTATCGACCGGTGCACTAATGTGGTTGTAGTAGGTGTGGTAGTCCTGGCCGAGGCGTACGCTACCGAAGTCACCCTTAATACCGACATAGCGCTTACGAATGCTGATGTCGTCATTACCGGAGAGATTGTTGCTTTGGAAGTCGACGTCCCACTCATATTGACCGAAAGCGGTCATGCCATTGCCGAGATCAGTTTCACCCTTTGCGCCGAAACGTGAACCGAAGCTGCGTGTACGCAGATCGGAGATGCCGGCAGTATCAACGTTTTCGACACCAACACGAACCGATGCGTAGACGTCAGCTTGTGCAGCCATTGGTGTAGCGATGGTTCCCGCGACAGCCGCTGCGATTGCAGATGTTTTTAATTTCATGAGTAATTACCCTTAAGTTCAGTTATATATTTATTTGCTTAGGATATAAACCACCATTCTGGGCTAAGCATAAACAGTGTCCCGGATGGCTTATGTGCAACGATGATAGTCATATTTGCCACAATAGCAACCCTATTTTTAGAAAAAAACAACAATTCCTGCTATTTGTTGCAGAAATGTAACACAATTTAAGGAAATTCCTGCCTCCCTCTTTATGAACTCGCGATAATTTATTGATTTAAATATTATTTTGAAACGTTGTTTTCTTCCCACTGATTTCCTGTATCATCGCGAGCCGATTGGTTAGATTTGGTTATGGCGCAGTTCTTTGAAATTCATCCCGACAATCCGCAGCGACGCCTGATTCAACAGGCGGTGGCGATTATTGATCGCGGAGGCCTGGTTATTTATCCCACTGATTCGAGCTACGCGCTCGGTTGTCACATCGGTGACAAGGCTGCAATGGAACGAATCCAGCGTATCCGTCGCACCGACAATAAACACCACTTTACCCTGGTGTGCAGCGATTTGTCCGAAATCGGTACCTACGCCAAGGTCTCCAACTCGGATTACCGCCTGATGAAAACGCTGACACCGGGTCCCTATACTTTCCTGCTCAAGGCGACTTCGGTGGTGCCGCGTCGCTTGATGAATCCGAAGCGTAAAACCATCGGTGTACGCGTACCGGATAATAATATCGTACAGGCCCTGTTGACGGAATTGGGACAACCCATCATGAGTAGTACCCTGATTCCACCGGGTGCGAAGCAGGCGCTGGACGATGCCACCGAAATTCGCGAGGCTTTCGAACATAGTGTCGATCTTGTAATCGACGGCGGTTTCTGTGGCGTGGAACCGACCACGGTGATCAGCCTGATCGACGGTCATCCCGAGATCCTGCGGCACGGTAGGGGCGAAATATCGTTCCTGGAATAGAGGTCGGGACGAGTTTTTTCCGCACGATCTTA
>JARFPR010000211.1 GCA_029288195.1 Gammaproteobacteria bacterium
GGCTTGGATCGATAATACTGCCTGTCAATGCGGTTGTCGAGTTAGTATAGCTTCGTCATTGATCAGGCCAATCCCATTGCCTCGCGCTGAGTTTTGGTCCAGGCCTGTGACATGCGGTCGAGAATAATCGCGAGCAATACAATCCCGATACCAGCCTGCAACGAAAGACCTATGCTCGCCATGTTCATACCATCGAACACTTGCAGGCCAAGCCCTTTGCCGCCAATCAACGGGGTTACGACCTCCATCGCCAATGCCATCATGATGCCCTGGTTGATACCGAGCATTACCGCGGGAATTGCCATTGGCAGCTTGACCTTGGCCAGGGTTTGTAGCGTCGACGCGCCAAACGAGTTCGAAACCTCGTCGATCTGCTCCGGCAACTCGCGAATACCCAGCGTCGTGCAGCGAACAATAGGCGGTAGCGCATAGATCACGGTAGCGATGACCGCCGACACCTGCCCACCCTGAAAAAACATGACCACCGGTACCAGGTAGACGAAAACCGGCATCGTCTGCATGGTATCGAGGATCGGTTTGAGTATGGTATCGGTGGTTTTACTGTAAGCCGACAAAATTCCAAGTGGCACTCCAAAAATGCAGCAAATCAGCACCGAGACGAGTACGGTTGACAGTGTGATCATACCGAACAACCACAGGTCGGTGGCGCCGATAAACAGCAATCCCAGCAAAGTCGCTATGGCCAGCCCGCGACCGCTGAAAAAGTAGGCGCCGACGACGAATACCAGGCTGGTATACCACCAGGGCAGACCTTTCAGAAAACTATTCAACGGGTTGATCAGTCCAAACCAGAGCGTCTCCTTGATTCCCTGCGTAATCGCGTAAAACAGGTCGTTGGTGATCAATTCGTCCATGTACTGGTTGACCGGCGTGCGGAAACGGTATTCCCACTCACGCGGGAATTTTCCATACAGGTCGGTGTAGGCGTCGAGCAGCATTAATACCGCGATCAACACCAGGCTGGAAATCAGGAAACTTCGCGCCAACAGGATTTCACG
Source organism: Gammaproteobacteria bacterium (assembly GCA_029288195.1). Lineage (GTDB taxonomy): Bacteria > Pseudomonadota > Gammaproteobacteria. Next base: position 1,020 of record JARFPR010000211.1, read on the forward strand.
TACCTTTCCGGCAAAATCCGAATCGTAGATTGCAACCAGCCTACATACCACCGAAGTTACGGCCAGCGTTACAAGATTTCCGCCCAGGGCAATTCGATGCCATATCCAGTCGATGCCGTATTCGATGTAGAGTATCGGCTTGAAATTCTCCAGTCCCTGTGGAAACAGGCGGAACACGTGATCGTGTTGGCTGCCGCTGGTCTGTTCGATGTGTCCCATCGCATAGGTCACGCGATCGAGGATGATCGCCATCAGCACAATCGCGAGCCCCCCTTCGAGCGCCTTGCCGACATTGAGCCGTTGCAGCCCCTGGAACACGATATCACCCAGCCCAGGAGAACCGATGAAAGTCGCCAGCACCACCAGCGCCAGAGCCATCATCACCGTCTGGTTGACACCGAGTTTAATTGACGGCATCGCCAGCGGGATCTTGACCTTTATTAGCGATTGCATCCGGGTCGCGCCGAAAGATGTCGCGGCCTCGTCGATCCCGGCCGGTACCTGGCGAATACCCAGGTTGGTCAGGCGAACTACCGGCGGCAATGCGTAAATGACGGTTGCGAGAATAGCGCCGGGCGCGCCGATACCGAACAGGTAAAATGCCGGGATCAGGTAGACGAAGGCCGGTAACGTCTGCATGGTATCGAGAATCGGCCTGATGAATGCTTCGAAACGATCGCTTTGCGACGACATAACCCCCAGCAGCACTCCGATTACGATCGCTATCAGGATCGAAATACACATCAGGCTCAGGGTTTCCATCGACTCGTCCCAGAAATCCAGCACCAGCCATGATCCAACCGCGACTATACCGAGCAGGCCCAGGCGCAAACCACCATAGGCAAATGCGGGTAACACCAGGATAACGAATACAACCTGCCACTGGGTAAAGATCAGAAAATCAACCATCGACTCGTAAAACCAGACGACACCGGCGGCCATAGCGCGCGTCGTTGGTTGAATCAGGGGAAAAAACTTGTCTTTGAAGGCATCCGTTTGTTCGGCGAATGGAAATGCCTCGATCCAGCTCTTCGGGAATAGGGTTTCGCCACCGTGAAGTTTCCAGATCACCAGGGAGACCGCTAGTAGCGCGAAGGTGACTACCCAGCCACGGTGTTCTTCCCATATATCGCCCCACCAGCCTGAGCGTGCCTGTTCTTCTACTACCGCGCCCATACATCCCCGCCCCATCAGATTCGCATTAGCTTATCCTTGATCAGCGACTCCTGCAATAGCGATACCGTTGGTTTACAGCCTGTTCGGCAGTAGGCTAAGATAGCCGGAAATATCGGCTGATAACGAGTATTACAATGTCCGAAACACCTCAAATCGTGTGTAAAAATATCTGGAAGATATTTGGCACTTACCCCAAACGGACGCTGGAAAATCTCGACCGCTCGCTGTCACGCGCCGAGGTACAGGAGCAAACCGGGCACGTGATCGGCGTTAATGATGTCTCCTTTGAAATCAACAAGGGCGAAACCTTCGTTGTCATGGGCCTGTCGGGTAGCGGCAAATCGACCTTGGTACGCTGTATTTCGCGATTAATCGAACCCACTGCCGGACAAATGATCATCGACGGTGAAGATATCATGGGTTATAACGATGCCCAGTTGACCGAACTGCGCCGCTTTCGCATGAGCATGGTATTCCAGCATTTCGGCCTGTTCCCACATCGTAAGGTTATCGACAATATTTCCTTCGGTCTGGAAATTCGCGGCATGGATAAGAAAGAACGCAAGGCCAGGGCGATGGAAGTACTGGAAAAGGTTGGGCTGGACGGCTGGGCCGATCACTACCCACGCGAGCTCTCGGGCGGTATGCAACAGCGCGTGGGGCTGGCACGGGCGATGGCAGTAGATCCCGAGATCCTGATTTTCGACGAACCCTTCAGCGCGCTCGATCCGTTGATACGTCGGGAGATGCAGGACGAGCTCATTAATATCCAGGCCGAAGTGCACAAGACTATGATCTTCATCACCCACGATTTTCTCGAAGCGATCAAGATGGGCGATCATATCGCGATCATGAAAGACGGTGTCGTGGTGCAAATCGGTACGCCGGAAGAAATCGTCGCCAACCCGGTCGATGATTACGTGCGTGAATTCACCGAGGACGTGCCGCGTTACAAGGTGCTCAGCGTGGGCAAGATCATGCGTGAAGCCTCTGACGCGACCAAAGCCAATGGTGCACAGCGGGTCAGAGAAGACGCCAAGCTCGACTCGTTAATCGATATTGTCATCGCTGCGAATGCCCCACTTGCAGTTGTCGATGACGACGACACAATCATCGGTGAAATCGACCAGGCGATGATCCTGAAAGCGATGGACAGTCGCTCCTGACACCGGGAACTTTTATGTCTGCACTGCCCCCGTTAAATAAACCCTTGACACAAGATGCTGCAGCATCGTTTACGTTATCCGCCGAGTATTATCTTTCCGCTGATATCTTCGAACTTGAGAAACAACAGATTTTCTACCGCAGCTGGCAGTACGTCGCGCATGAATCGATGCTGCCCGATCCAGGGGACTTTTTCACGCTACAGATTTGCGATGAGAGCATATTTGTCATTCGCTCGTCAGATTCGAAACTGCGCGCGTTCTACAATGTTTGCCGACACCGGGCGCATGAATTGTTACAGGGTGCCGGAAACGTGCGCAAATTGATTGTCTGCCCCTACCACGCATGGTCTTATGACAATCAAGGCAGTCTCAAAGTAGCCCGCATGGGTGAACATCGTCCCGGCTTTGATAAAGCTGAATTCGGGTTAAAGGAAATCAGGCTCGAGATATTGTGCGGCTGTATTTTTGTTAACCTGGACGATCAGTGTGAAAGCCTGCATGCGCTTGCTGCAGGTCTGGAGGCAGATGTTCGCGAACACATCCCCTATCTTGATGACATCGAACTCTGTGGCACCGACCTGCTCGGTGAAACCCGAATGGACGCCGGCTGGAAAGTGGTCGTCGACAATTACGTCGAATGCTATCACTGCCGTCCGGCGCATAAGGCATTCGCGTCGATCATCGATATGGAAAAGTACCAAGTAGATGTGCACGACTACTGGTCACGCCAGTATGGCCCCGATATCCGTATCGAAAATACAGCTTACCCGGTAGATCCCGATGTCGGAATTCAAAGTTCGATATTCTGGTACCTGTGGCCTAACACCACGTTTAATGTCCTGCCCGGTTCAAACGAATTTGCCGTGTTCGCGGTAAGACCGGAAACCACGACCAGCTCCACCTTTGGGGGACATTCGTTTGCCGTTGGCGGAAAAGTCTATCAACCTCGTGTTGACTACGTAGCGGATATCCTGGCACCCGAAGATATCAACCTTTGTGAATCGGTGCAGCGCGGCTTGAATTCGAAAAGCTATGACCAGGGCACTTTCATGGTGGATCCGGATCGTTCCGGCGAGAGCGAATACGCCTTGCATCAATTTCACCGCCTGGTGCAACAGGCCCTATCGATTGACTGATAGCCTTCCGTTCCGATCGATGGAAATAGCTTCGCCGGTTTTAATCTGTTTCATCTGTTCGCGCGAAATTTCCAGTACAGGAATGTTCAGTTCATAAAGCCGGTTGGCAACCAAGGTCCCGACGCTGATGTTGACATCAGGCTCGCCGAGCACGAAGGCGAGCGGCCCACTCCCATTGCGCAGTGTTTCCGCAATTCCACCCGGGGTACCGGCCGACCCCTTGCTTTGCGGGATGCACAAAATTTTGCCTCCGACCCGTTGTCGGTATTGCGGGTGATG
>JARFPR010000539.1 GCA_029288195.1 Gammaproteobacteria bacterium
GTTTATTAACCAGGCAAGAGTCATTAATGATGTGGGCCGACTATCTGGACTTCAAGTACCGATACCTCGCAATATGTTGATCTACTCGGCTATCCAGAAAGCATCATTTATCACTAGAAATACAAACAATTCAAACATTTAACTGTTTAGTATTGAATTTGTTTGATACATAAGTATAAAGAAACACGTGTGATTTTAACCAGGATAGCGAATTACGTTATCTTCACCTGTTAAACGGTTTTTTTTGGTTTTTTTATCCTGCACCAAATCAACAACTCCAGATTGTGGAACAAATCCTTTCACTGAATCAACCAACAAGGATCGACTTCGCTCTACGTCATGAGAATTGACGGTCTCCTCAAACTGATGCATGTAGCGGATCAACACATCCCAGGGGATGCTATCCTCATTGGCTGCCATGATCAGCGGATGCTGGGTTGGGACGACATTTTCGCCGATCAGTAATTCCTCATAGAGTTTTTCCCCGGGGCGCAAGCCAGTGTAGACGATTTCGATATCTCCTTCGGGGTTAGCTTCATCCTTCACTTCGAAACCGCTTAGGTGGATCATGCGCCTTGCCATTTCAAGGATCTTAACCGGTTCACCCATATCCAGTACATAAACATCCCCACCCTTCCCCATCGCACCTGCCTGTATTACCAGTTGTGCGGCTTCTGGTATGGTCATGAAATAACGGGTGATTTTTGGGTCAGTGACCGTAACCGGGCCTCCCTTCTGGATTTGATCACGGAATAATGGCACCACAGATCCCGACGAATCGAGCACGTTACCAAAACGCACCATGGTAAATCGCGTATTTCCTTTTCTCTGGGCCGCTAGTCCCTGCAGTATCATTTCGGCGAAGCGTTTTGTCGCACCCATGGTACTGGTTGGCCTGACTGCCTTATCGGTCGAGACCAACACAAAGGTTTCGACATCTGTATTAATCGCCGCCAACGCTGCCTTGTAGGTACCCAGCACATTGTTTCGTACCGCTTCGGATGGATTACGCTCGACCATCGGCACGTGCTTATATGCCGCTGCGTGATAAATGGTTTGTACGCTGAAAGCTTCGCACACCGATTCGAGACGCTCCTGGTTTAGAATCGAGGCGAGAATGGGGCTGATCAACTCCTCGTTAGATTCGAGTTTCGGATACAAGCGCTCAGCTAACGCGATTAATTCTTTCTCAATCGTGTACAGGTCGTGCTCACTTCGTTCGAACAGGATCAGCTTCTCTGGCCCTATTTTTATAATCTGACGGCAAAGTTCGGAACCTATACTGCCGCCAGCACCCGTTACCAGGACGATCTTGTTCTTTACATTTGCATGCAACAACTGAATATCAGGTTCTACGGGAACTCGGCCTAGCAGGTCGAGCACACCGACTTCCCGCACATCCTCGACCTTCACCTTGCCACTGGCAAGATCATCGAGTCCCGGCAAAGTCGACACATGTATCGAGAATGGCTCCAGCTTTTGTATTATCTGACTGCGTTTTGACCGGGCCACCGACGGCATCGCAATGACCACATCGGTAATTGAGAATTGTTCAAGCAGGGTCAGAATTTTGCTAAACGAATAGACTCTTAGTCCTTCGATTACATTACCCTGCAAGGCCTTATTGTCATCGATAAAAGCCACAGGCCCATACAGTGGGCTATTTGACAATGCAGAGGCAATTTGAACCCCCGCAGCGCCTGCGCCATAAATAGCCACGCGTCTTTTCGAAAGATTGATTACGGCAGATCTGTCGGGCCCGGAAATCGCCCAGCGGCCGATAAACCGGGAACCTCCAACTAATAAACAGGCGACCAGCCAGTTAATCAGTAAAACCGACCTTGGAATACCCGGAATACCACTCAATACGATAACGACACCAAAAGCCAGGCTATATAGCGTTACACCCTTAATAACCGTCCACATCGCGACCAGCCCGATATAGCGGATAATCGCGCGGTATAACCCCAGTTGAATAAAAATAGGAATCGCGATGAACGGAACCATGAAAAAGTAATAAATGACATCTTCACGGAAACCGCTGGGCACAAAGAATTCACCCAGTCTAAGCGACATCGAGATCCACAGCGCAAGCGGCAATATGACCAGGTCAAGCGCCAATACGATCAAGCGCTTGGTGTTTCTGGGAAGTTCGATAAATTTTTGAAACATGATTACCGTTGTTTCACTAAGTCAAGCGAGCGTATCGCTCGCCCCGGGAGGTGAGGTTGGCTGCAGGGCCGAATTCCTTTGCGCTACAGCGACTACATCTTCATCCGCCCCCAGTTCACGCAATCGCTTAACCACTTGATTTAAAGCATAATTCTTGGAAAGAACTGCGATAACGGTATAAATTATCAGTTGCAGGTCCAATAATAAAGACTTGTTTTCCACGTAAAGCAACCCTAATCGACTTTTCCAGGGCCTTATCAGTTGATCATAAGCCTGATCAGGATCATCTTGATCGCGGAGAATTTCACCTTCGTCCGAAAAGACAATCGAAGCGAAGTCGGTTATACCCGGTTTAATTGACAGAAGTCTTTGCTCCTCCGCGGTGTATACATCAGTCCCAGCCCGAGTGTTGGGCCTTGGACCGACCAGACTCATGTTTCCAACCAACACGTTCCAGAGTTGGCCTAACTCATCCAGTTTATAGCGCCGTATGAAATGGCCCAATGGCGTTATTCTTTGATCTGAAGACGAGGTCGATTCGACCCCACTTTTGTCAGCGTTCACTACCATCGATCTAAGCTTGACCATGTTGAA
>JARFPR010000019.1 GCA_029288195.1 Gammaproteobacteria bacterium
TGTGGGCGGTCAAAGACGGGCAGTATGACGACCTCGAAGGTCCTGCGCATCGTATCCTGATGGACGAGGATCGAATTGTCGAACCGCAAAAAAATAGCCGGCGGGGAGATGCCGGCTAAATACTCTAAGATGTAGTTAAGAGTAGGAGTCGAAAATAATTCTAAGACGATGCGGATCCGGCTTATTGATCCAGGTCAACTAAAGTGACGGTCGTTTAAACCGTTCGGGAAAATGTTCCGCCGCTTTTGCCCTCGTGTTGGTAGCGGTCAAATATCATGCAGATGTTGCGCACCAGCAAACGTCCCGGTTCACGCACGATAACCTGATTGTCAGTCACCTTGACCAGTTCATCCTGTTCCATGTCGTGCAGTTGTTTCAGTTCATCGGCGAAGTGGTCGCCAAAATCGATCCCCCAGCGCGACGAAATACGTCGCATATCGAGATGGAAATGACACACCAGGCTCTGGATAATCTCGCGCCGCAGCAGGTCATCGTCGTCGCTCTTGAATCCACGCACGACCGGAAGCTGCTGCTGATCAAGGCTGTCATGATAGGAGTCGAGGCTGGTGGTGTTCTGGCTGAAGTTGTCGCTGACGTGACTGATGGCAGATACACCGAAGCCGATCGAATCGCACTGCGCGTGGGCAGAATATCCCTGGAAGTTTCGATGCAGGCTACCACTGCGTTGCGCCACTGCAAGTTCGTCATCGGGTCGGGCGAAATGATCCATGCCGATATACTCGTAACCCGCGGCACATAACTTGTCGATTGCGCTATGCAGAATCGCCAGTTTCTCGGCTGCATCCGGTAAATCGTCCGCCTGGATGCGACGCTGTGGCGGAAACCGGTGCGGCAGGTGGGCATAGTTATACATTGCAATACGGTCCGGACTCAGATCGATAATTCGATCCAGGGTGGCGGCAAAGCTTTCCAGAGTTTGATGGGGCAGGCCGTAAATCAGGTCGATGTTGACGGAGCGCATACCGTGGCGACGCGCGTCATCGATGACCGACGAGGTTGTTTCCAGGCTCTGCACCCGGTTGACTGCTTTTTGCACTTTCTCATCGAGATCCTGCACACCGATACTGATGCGGTTGAAACCAAGTCCACGCAGGTGGGAGATTCCATCCTTTGCGATGACGCGGGGATCGAGTTCGATCGAGTAGTCGGTGTCATCGTCTAATTTCAGCCGAAAATGTCTGGCAATCTTTTCCATCAGCTGCTCCGACTGCTGATGCGACAGGAATCCCGGCGTACCGCCGCCCCAATGCAGCTGGCGTACTTCCCGATCCGTGTCAAACAGGCTGGCCTGGATTTCTATTTCACGATACAGGTCCTGCAGGTAGGGCTGGGCACGTTCCTTGTTCTTGGTAATAACCTTGTTACAGGCGCAGTAGTAGCAAATCGAGCTGCAAAACGGAATATGAAAATAAAGCGCTAACGGTTTTGGAATCGGTTCTTCGTTACTTAACCTGGTCCAGTCACGATAGTCGCTTTCCGAGATCTGGTCATGAAATTCTGTTGCCGGTGGGTAAGAGGTATA
>JARFPR010000020.1 GCA_029288195.1 Gammaproteobacteria bacterium
AACGGAAATGACCAGCAACGCAATTTTTGAAACCAGCATCGACAACCTGGAACTGCTAGCGCGCGGCAAGGTGCGCGATATATACGCTATCGATGATGCGCATATGCTAATCGTGACCACCGATCGCCTTTCCGCGTTCGATGTCGTGTTTGCCGAACCGATTCCGCACAAGGGCGAATTGCTGACCGAGGTATCAAATTTCTGGTTTGCTAAAACCGAAGGCCTGGTCAGGAATCATCTAAGTGATCTCGATTTACGTGATTATGTCAGCCATGAGGACTACCTGCGCTTAAAAGACCGCTCGATCCTGGTTAAACGCCTCGAAACCCTGCCGGTTGAAGCAATCGTGCGCGGGTATGTCATTGGTTCCGGCTGGAAGGATTACCAGGCAAGTGGTGAAATCTGCGGAATCAAGCTGCCGGCGGGCCTGCAACAGGCGGCAAAACTTCCCGAACCCATTTTCACACCCTCGACCAAGGCCGAGGTCGGGGATCACGATATTAACGTGAGTTTCGACGATGTGATCGCCAGAATTGGCGCCGACAAGGCCAACCAGATCAGGGAAAAAAGTATCCAGCTCTACCAGCTGGCCGCGGACTATGCGCTGCAACGCGGCATTATAATCGCCGATACCAAGTTTGAATTCGGTGTCGATGCCGACGATGAACTGGTGTTGATCGATGAAATACTGACCCCCGATTCGTCACGTTACTGGCCTGCCGATGAGTACCGCGTCGGTATCAGTCCGCCAAGTTTTGACAAGCAATTTCTACGCGATTACCTCGAAACCCTCGATTGGGACAAGACCCCACCCGCGCCGACAATTCCGGCCGAGTTAATCGCGAAGACCCAGCAAAAATACCAGCAGGTGCGCGATATTCTGCTGGGCTAGCGAACCCGGGCGTGCTCCCGATACCTGGGACTGCCGGGTAAGCGGAAATCTTGTAAATACTGGTAGAATCACGACTATCGGCACCGGGGAGTTCAGATCATGTTCAAATCAATCGGTACAACCTTAATAACAGGCATTATCACCGTACTTCCGATCGTGCTTACGATCTACCTGCTGTACTGGTTGGTGGTTTCCTCGGAACAGGTCATGGGCGCCGCATTGCGCTGGGCATTACCCGAAGTTTTCTATTTCCCGGGTCTTGGCACCATTGCCGGCCTGGTCCTCGTGTTTATCGTCGGCCTGCTGATGAAAGCCGTGCTGATACGTCAACTATTTGCCTTTGGTGAAGAAATTCTTTACCACCTGCCGATCATCAAAACCGTTTATCGCGCGATCCGCGACCTGTTCGATTTCTTTTCCCCGAAACAGGAAAACTTTGGCCGGGTGGTTATCGTCAATTTCAACAACATGGAAATAATCGGATTTGTGACCCAGGAAGACCCGCAACGACTGCCCGAATCGTTTCGCAATAAAGACAGCGTGCTGGTTTACATTCCGATGAGCTACATGATCGGCGGGTTCACGTTACTGATACCAAGGGCAGACGTCAGACCCTGCCAGTTGAACATGGAAGAGGCCATGCGATTTGCGTTGACCGCGGGGATAACCGGTAAAAATGAAGACACCAAATCCAGGATAAAAAACGCATGAAAGCGATGATTCTCGAACAGCCTGGCACACGATTAAAATCCGTACAGCTCCCCGACCCCGAGCCGGGTCCGGGCCAGGTGCAGGTAGCAATATCAGCTTGCGGGGTATGCCGCACCGATCTGCACGTGATCGATGGTGATTTGACTGAACCCAAACTGCCGATCATCCCCGGGCATGAAATCGTCGGCACGATAACCGCACTCGGTCAAGGCGTCGATGATTTCAAGATCGGCGAACGCATCGGAATTCCGTGGCTGGGGCACAGCTGCGGTTGCTGCAGCTACTGCAAGTCCGGGGCCGAAAACCTTTGCGATGAACCCGGATTCACCGGTTACCAGATCGATGGTGGCTATGCCGAGATGACCGTTGCCGATGCGCGTTATTGCTTTCCATTGCAGGGTGAGTTTAGTGACGCCGAGGCTGCCCCACTACTCTGCGCAGGCCTGATCGGTTATCGCTCCCTGGTCATGGCGGGTAACGATTCGAAGCGGCTCGGTATC
>JARFPR010000225.1 GCA_029288195.1 Gammaproteobacteria bacterium
CTACTCGTTACTGGTATCGGAATGCGAGAAATGGTTTCCAGAGTTGACCGATTTGCTCGATCAGTTCCGTTTTATCCCCGACTGGCGTATCGATGATTTAATGATTAGCTATGCCCCGGCTAATGGATCGGTAGGCCCGCATATCGATGAATACGATGTTTTTCTATTGCAGACATTGGGATCACGGCGCTGGCTATACTGCGATGCACCTGGCGAACAACCTCAACTAATTCCCGACCTGGAACTGGCAATTCTGCAGGAGTTCGAGCCGGATCAGGATGTCGTCCTGAATCCCGGTGACATGCTCTACCTGCCGCCTGGAATTGCCCATCATGGTATCGCACTCGAGCGCTGCATGACCTATTCGATCGGGTTCCGGGCACCCACCTCGAGCAGCGTGCTGGAATCCTATGCCCTCGAAGCGGAACATCTTGGTATCGGCCTCAAACGCTATCGTGATACCGATCTCGAACTTGATCGACATCACGCAGAAATTACCGACGCCGAAATTGATCGGTTTCGAACCCTTGCTACCGAGTTATTACGACAACCCGGCCAGGTATGGCAGGATGCCATTGGAAAAATGCTCTCTGACAGCACGATTGTGGCGCCACCGGATGACGATCAGCCGGTTTACGTGTCTGACCTGCTATCCTGCGCATGGTTGCGGCATCCGGAAACCCGCATGTTTTATCATCAGTCGAAACAAACCATTTCGTTTTACTATAATGGAAGGGTTAGTGTATTACCGCGCAGCCAGCAAGTTCTCGATCACCTGCAGCAATTATGCACGAACCGTGAATGGTCGCGCACACTGATCAGTAAATGCCTCGAAATCGAAACTATGGAGGCAATGCTGATCGAGCTTGCAACGAACCATGCAATCATACCGATTAACGATTAACGATTAAATAACATTAATTCAATGATTTATGAGTGAAAGTTCAAGTATATTATTAGAAGGGCGTCGAGACTGCCAGGAAGCGGCGAAAACCCTTATTCTCGGATCTGTTGGGCGGGTATACATTATCACCCAGCGACTTGAATCCGAACTCTACAATGACGTGGAGATTTACGATCACCTGTCGCGCCTGGCCACCACAAACCGCCATACCGATATCCGCATCATCACCCATGATACGCGCGTGGCGGCAAACCAGGGTCACTACCTGATTCAACTGGCACAAAGATTACCCACGTTTGCGCAGATTCGCGCCACGGTTACCCAGGAACACCGGAACTTCAGGGAAAGCTGGCTCATTGCCGATGACAGCGCCTACATGCGCATTCGTAATCCCGAGCGTTTCGAAGGTTACTACGAAATTGACAACAAGCTTGAATGCAGGTCCTACTACGATGATTTCGTCGAAATGTGGGAAGCCTGTGACCAGGACCAGAATACTCGACGACTCAATCTCTAAGCGACGCCGGGCTATCCGATCGATTGCCGATTGCCCACCCGTTGCCGCACACTCAGTATTCGACCGGGGTTGGCTCGGGTAGCGGTAAACCGAACTCCAGCATCACCTGGCGCAGTCGGTCAGGGTAGTCGGTAATAATGCCATCGACACCCATTTCGATAAGTTCACGCATGCGACCGGTTTCATTCACGGTCCAGACGTTTACCGACAAACCGAGCTCATGCGCAAGTTGTATGGCATCGATGTCGACCTCCTTGTGGTAGGAGGACCAGATGTCGCCCCCGGCAGCCTTGATAGCGCGGGCCGCACTTCCCTCGAAATAATCCACGTCCAGCCCGTTCAACCATGGTGATGGCCCCGGAATGCCCGTTTGCAAATTACTCAACCAGCGCTGGTTGACAGTCAGGTAAGCGGTGGTAATTTCAGGCGCTATATCCTGGACTTCCTGTAAAGAACTCCAGTCAAAGGATTGCAGCATAACCCGGTCCTCCATTTTGTAAGCGCGCAGCACATCGATAACGGCTCGAGCAAACTTTTTCGGCGGCCATGTCAGATCGGGTCTTTCAGGATTAATTTTTATCTCGATATTAAATTGCACCGCCTGGTTGCCGGACCTGTTAACCAGGTCAAATACCTCGGCCAATGTCGGTACCGATGTGCCATCGACGGCTTGTTGCTCGGGATAATGCCGTGCGTACTTGCTGCCCGGATTCAGGCGCCCGACATCGTAGGTTTTGACCCTGGCCAATGTCATCGAATGAATACTGGCGCTACTTTGCTGCAACCATTCTCCATTGGCGTTTCGTGTAAGCTCCGGCTCGAAACGTGGATTATGTATAACCACGACTTCTGAATCCCCGGTGAGCGCGAGATCCATCTCGAGCGTAGTCACACCGAGGGCAAGCGCCCTGGCAAATCCGGGGAGGGTATTCTCCGGCATTAGTCCGCGTGCACCCCTGTGGCCCTGCAGGTCAAAAGCCTGGGCGACATTCATTAATCCAATTAACCCTATAACGAAACCGCCTTGTACGACCATTGCTAAACAGTTTCGATTTCGAGTCGACACGATTCGCCCGGTGTCACTGGTTATCGTGGTCGGCCAGCCGTGTCGCAAATGCCCTGACCTCGTCGATATCCGAACTGCGTCGCATCGGCGGCAAACTATCCAGCATACCCTTGCCATAGGATTTCGTGTTGAGGCGGTTATCGCATAGTGCCACGATACCGCGATCACCGACGTCGCGAATCAGCCGGCCCACACCCTGGCGCAGGCTGATGGTAGCCTCGGGAATCTGCACTTCGAGGAAGGCATTTCCACCCTTCTGATTGACCTGCTGTATGCGTTTACGATACACGGGATCGTTGGGAGATTTGAACGGCAGCTTGTCGATAATCACGCAACGCAGCTGGTCACCCTTGACATCGACCCCTTCCCAGAAACTGTTGGTCCCCAGCAGTATTGGATTATCGATCTTGATGAACTGTTGCAATAACTCGTTGCGCTGCAGCTCCCCCTGCACCAGTAGCGGATAGGTAACATGGGATCGCAGGTAATCTGCTGTCCAGGTCAACATGCGGTAACTGGTAAACAGGATAAAACAGCGCCCCTCGGTGAGCTCTACAAGCGTACGACATAACTCGCCGAATATTGCCGCGTAACGCTCATCGGATGGATCGGGCAAATGCGTCGGCAGGTACAGCATCGCCTGTTGCGGGTAATCGAAAGGACTGTCAAAACTGACGCTGTCAATTCCGTCCAGGCCCAGGCGATTGGAGTAAAATTGAAAAGACTGCTGCGAGCTCAGCGTGGCAGAAGTAAAAAT
>JARFPR010000226.1 GCA_029288195.1 Gammaproteobacteria bacterium
AAATCACCGACGATTTAACGGTGTTCAACCAAGAACCAGCAAACTGATCCGGGTGCAAACCATTAGTTGTCAGGATTAACGGAAATAACCACGCGATTATTCACTGCAGCGATTCGATTCCAGACGCTGGCGGAAACGCCATCGGTTGTTACCGGATAGTCCAGAAGTGGATCGGTATTTCCCAGCGAAACAATCTCGTAGCGAATCTGGCTGTCGGGTCGCTGATTGGCAAGTCGGATGAAGTTGGCGAACGCGATGGATTGACCGAGGCCTAGGTTGTAAGCCTCCTCTGGCGTAATGCCTATCCTGTCGCAATCTACTACCATTAAGTTTTTAGCGGGTACGTAACCATCCGCTCCGGAGACCTTCAGACAGTAGTTCGCGACATGTGTTTCGATACGCACCACTCCCGCGAAACTAATCGCCTGTAACTGAGCGGTCAATTGTTCGACAATTTTCAACCTGTCGTCACCGAGGGGCTGGTCGCCATAATGATACTCCGCTGCCTGGTTGGCACCCCATTCCAGACTGCTGATGGTTACCGCGTACATGGTGTTCAGCGACTGTTGAATATCACCAATCTGCTCAAGGGCCTGCAGCGAATCTTCTGCGTCGGAAATGCGCTGAGTTTCAAGGGCACGCTGTAACTCCTCCGCGTTGGATAAGCGTTGAGATTCGAGGGTCCGCTGCAACTCGACATTTTGCACCTGTATTTCCCGCCAGTTTTGTTCCCTTTCCCAGTAAAGCAAGGCAAAAATGATTGTGGAAACTGCCAGCACCACCGCGGCGACACGCGTGAATCCTGATGATGCTTTCTTATCTGGTATCGGCAATTCGTCGGGTTCTTCCGGTGTTGACGGTCGAATTTCATCGGCAATCCGTGTGGAGATGACTTCGTAGCTATCGAGAATGTCGCGGTGAATGATTGCCCGTTGTTGCTCAAACAAGTCCTGAATGAGAATCCTGAGATTCTGATCCGAAGCCTCGAGTGCTGCAAACTCGTCGCTGGTTTCGTTGGTCGCCGGTGCATGTTCGCCTATCTGTTGCTGCTTTTCATCGCCAATGATATGTAATGACGCCAACACTTTGGAAACTTCGACAGGCGCGACCTCTTTCGGCAACACGCCGACGGCACCCAGGGCACGAGCCTGGCCGACGTATACCTCACCTTTCTTGGAGGTGTACATCATGATCGGAATGGTCGCCGTTTCTGGATTTTTCTTTATGGCTGATACTGCTTCGAATCCGTCCATGCCCGGCATGAGGTGATCCATAAAGATAACGTCGGGGCGATTGTCGATGAGGTAGTCGAGTGCTGCTTCTGCAGACTCTGTAGTATCGACATCGAGCTCATGTGTTTCGAGAACGCGTTTTAGCACGACGCGCGCAGATCTGGAATCATCAACAATTAAGGCGGTTTTATTCACCTGTGTCACCCTGATTAGCCAGGTAATCGCACCAGTCCCGCGCAAGACAGGCAAAATGGAGGCGCGAAACAACCGAATATATCCATTTCCGCTAGCGTCCAATTTGCCCGATTATGTCGTGAGACGGGCTCAACTCGTTGAAAACTGCTGGATTTACTGATGGTTTAAACCAATCAATTCATCGTAACGGTCACGTATTTCGTGATAAAGAGGCGTTAGTCGAAATCCAGGCCCTGCGGCACAATCAGCATGAAATGGTCACATATCAAAGATGAGATTTCTGTGCTCGCAGTAAATATTGTAGATAAAGAATTTAAAAAGATTAGATTTTCTGCCGACGGCAATCTGCAACAACATGCCCTCAGAGTGTAAGACCGTTGAATGATGCCCAGGCTAGCACGAAGGGGCACCGTAATTTCTGGATAAACTCTGGTTCAGAATCTAGAAATAATACAGACTGCGATCCGACGATGTTTAACTCAGACTCCTAAATGATGGAAATCGCCAGCCGCGATAATTTGAAGATTGCTGTAAGTGCAGTGCTAATAGCTTGTTTTTCGCTGTCCCTTGGCGATTCCTTAATTAAGCAGCAAAGTGCATCCTTTGTTATTTGGCAGATCTTCCTGGTGCGCTCAGCGATAGCAATTCCGTTTTTGATTTACTTCGTACGGATTCGCAGTTGTGAAGTGACTATCAAGCCCATGCATATGGGCTGGACCCTCCTGCGAAGTTTTATCCTGGTATCTATGTGGGTCTTTTATTTTGTGGCTTTGCCCCATATTGAACTCGCGGTTGCCGCCGCTGCATACTATACCTTGCCTCTTTTTATTATGCTGTTAGCAGCAATACTCCTGGGCGAAACAATTACCACGAGGGGCTGGATTGCGGTGGTACTGGGCTTTATCGGCATATTGCTAATTCTGCAACCGCAAGCAGATGACTTCAACGCCTACGCATTGCTGCCGGTCGTTGCAGCGATATGTTATGCCTGCGCAATGATCATGACCCGCAGCAAATGCCGGCATGAACAACCGGCTGTGCTCTCGCTATGGTTAAATGTCAGTTTTGTCGGTGTTGGCGCAGTTGCGCTGCTGGTCCTTTACCTATGCGATCTGGATGCTGAAACTCGGGCATTGAATTCCTTCCTGTTGGGTGAATGGACGCCGATGTGGTTAGATGAGTGGCGCATTATGGCGTTGCTTGCGATCGCCTTCGTTGTCGGTAGCGTCGGTGCTGCGATAGCTTATCAAAAGGGACCTTCATCTATAATCGCGGTATATGATTACTCATATGTGGCTTTCGCGGTGATATGGGGAGTGTTGATCTTCGCTGAAATCCCGGCCCCGCTGGTAACCGTTGGAATCGTAATGATTGTAGCGGCAGGTATAATTTCGATTCGGCAACGATCAAGCTAGATAATTAGTGCCTGCACAGGTTTTAATCTGCCCAATGTAGCGCTTCATCTCGTTCGGTTGGGCAACACTCGTCGACCCTGTTTTTTCACCGACAGTACAACAGGTCTATCTTGATTGATTGCGTGAGTAGGCCTGAGTCCGTCTCCAAAATTCCTTATTAATCAATCAGTTTCGGTCTCCGCGTAGACTAAT
Source organism: Gammaproteobacteria bacterium (assembly GCA_029288195.1). Lineage (GTDB taxonomy): Bacteria > Pseudomonadota > Gammaproteobacteria. The sequence continues at coordinate 3,035 of JARFPR010000226.1, forward strand.
TTGTTAACAATTTTTTGTAACTAATTGAAACGTAACAACTACAAAATTTAATCAAATTGTTTTGTGAATTTTTCCCACATTAATTGATTTGTATTGTGAATTTTTCCCATATGAATTGATTTGGCAGAGGGGGATAGTGTCGACTCGGCATCTCAGGAGAGTCATTGCAAATGGACACATTGCGTATCACCACCATCTCTATTTCTTACGGCGTTTGCGCTCGCTTGCCGGGATCGATATGAATCCTGGCGTGTCGGGAATCTTCCCGTTTGCGGAACAAGTGCTACCCATATTCGCCTAACCGTTTTGGTTAGTGCCCTTCGAGAGACAACTTATGATGCAAAAATTACACAAAACCAGTCTCGTTGTTGCGTTAATGGTTTTCAGTTTTTTACCGGGGTCAGCCTATTCAGTAGAGGTTGATCAAAAGGCACCTAAATTCTCGGTGCAGAACCTGCTTGACGGCGAGCATGTCTCGCTGGAGCAGCTTAAGGGCAAAGTCGTATATCTAGACTTCTGGGCTTCATGGTGCCCGCCCTGCCTGAAGTCTTTTCCTTTTATGGAGGAGTTAAAGCAAAAATATAGCAAACGAGGGCTGGTGGTGATTGCTGTCGGCCTGGATGAAAATTTTGAGGATGCATGGGTTTTTCTGAACCAGACCCAGGCGAGCTTTGTCATTGCACATAATAATCGAGGTGATATTGCGACACTGTATGATGTGCAAGCCATGCCCAGTAGTTACCTGATTGGTCGTGACGGCAAAGTAAAACTGCGCCATCTAGGCTTCAATGCCGGCGATAAGGATAAGTTACAGAGAAAAATTGAAAGCGTTCTCTAGCTATTCAATCCTGCCGATTATCTAGAAATAGATTTCTAATATGAATATCCGAAACGCTATTATTTTGGCGACTTGTTTCGTCTTACTGAGTTCCGGTTGTGCCATCGACCTTAAACCCTGGGAACGGGGTGTTCTGGCCAAGCCACATATGTCGGTTGAGCGAGACCCTTTGCAGCGCACCATTCGTGAGCAGGTCGTGACCAGCAAGGAATCTTCATCGGGCGGCTTTAGTGTTGTCGGGGGCGGCTGTGGCTGCAACTGAACAATATCTAAAAAGCCTGATGACAGCCGCCCTGGCATTACCTGGAATTGCCATGGGAGCCACTTTGCTTGATGCCGGCGATATCCCTGTTACTTACAAGCGTCTCAGCTACGAAGAGGATAACTTGATGGAGGTAGAAGCTGATTATATTAATCTGGGTATTCCGATTAATTCTAAAAATGATCTGCTGGTGGCCCTCGAATATGAAACCATGTCTGGCGCCTCACCCATATTTTATACACCGGGACCCGGTGACGAGATAGTCGAGGTAACCAGCGGTGCATCGATTACGGACGAACGCACGGCAGTCTCGTTCAATTTCCGTCACTTAACTGACAACGGGATGCTTTCCATTACTCCTGCTGGCTCCGACGAAAACGATTACGAGTCCTATTCCGTTACAACTGAATATCAATGGAACCGCAATAATAACAATACTACTTATTCGGTTGGTGCCGGCTATGCAGACGATAACGTAAGTGCAACCGGACAAGACTTGAATGAAGACAAGGAAGGCGCAAGTTTGTTTCTCGGCGTTACACAGGTGCTTGATTCTCACTCCCTGTTACAACTGAATCTGTCTTTGGCCGAGGAATCCGGATATCTGAGCGATCCCTATAAACTTGTCCTGGTTGATAACGCCATTCTTTCTGACAATCGACCCGAGGAACGTGGGCAGACTGCATTCCTGATGCGATATATTAATTACATCGAAGAAGATGCGTCGCTGCATTTGGCGTATCGTTATTTTGATGACGACTGGGGAATTAAAGGGCATACACTGGAAACTTCCTGGAACCAGGAACTTTCTAATAACTGGTTAGTTTCATACAATTTTCGTTACTACCAGCAAGACAAGGCTGAGTTTTATGCGCCATTTTTCTCTGCTCCACGACCTGATGGTATCTATTCAAGTGATTATCGACTGGCAAGCTATGGTTCTGTTTTAGTTGGTTTCAAGCTCGAAAAAACTTTCAGTAGCAACACCAGCCTGGATATTAATATCGAGTACTATACTCGTCGTGGAGATCTCAAAATAAGCGGTGACTATTCAACCGATCCCGAGGAACTGACAAGTACTATGGTTACATTTGGTATAAGCCATACGTTTTAAGATAAAAAGATGGCGACGCAACTTCACCGTTTCTCTTTTAAGGCGATGGCATGCCTGAATGAGCTCAGCCTTTACTGCAACAACAAGAAATCTGCACGCGAAATCTCCGACCAGGCGATCGCAATGGTCAATAGGCTTGAACAAAGGTATAGCCGTTATCTTGCCGACAGCATACTGAGCAAGATCAATGCATCGGCAGGTCGACCCGGCATTAATGTTGACGCCGAAACTACCGCGCTACTCGATTACGCGCAGACCTGTTACCAGCAAAGTAATGGATTGTTTGACGTTACCTCCGGGGTATTACGTAATGTCTGGGATTTTAAAAGTAATAAATTACCCGAACAGCTGGCTGTCGACGCAGTTCAACAATTAATCGGCTGGGATAAGCTTGACTGGACACCACCCTGTATAACTTTACCCGTAGCGGGCATGGAACTGGATTTCGGCGGTATCGTAAAAGAGTATGCCGCTGACGGTTGTGCCAACCTTTGTCGCAGCCTGGGGGTTAAATCCGGCATGGTAAATATGGGAGGTGATATTCACATAATTGGTCCCCACCCGGATGGCAGTCCCTGGATTATCGGTATTCAGGATCCCGGTAATCCGGATAATGTCATTACCAGCATCGAACTGAAACAGGGCGGCCTGGCCAGTAGTGGTGACTACCAGCGCAGCATGGTGATTGATGACAAACGCTACAGCCATATTCTTAATCCACTAACCGGTTGGCCGGTGCAGGGTTTGCGTGCTGTGAGCGTGGTTGCACCCCATTGCCTGATAGCGGGTAGCACCAGCACTATCGCCATGCTTAAAGGCGAGGACGGAAAACGGTGGCTGGATTCAACCGGCTTGTCCTACCTCTGGATTGATGATCAAGGAAAATGTTTCGGACATCGATGCTAGGCGTTTACCTGGCAGCGATAGCAGGGATTACCTGGCGCTACTTTTAAACACACGCCGATAATCATCGTTATTCGCTCAACCCTGTTGTGCTAGGCCGCCCGCAGCAGTAGTGGCTGATTCTGCCTGACCAGGGGTTCGAGCTGCGCCTTAATGTCATCGGCTGAAGCGAACAGCACGTCTTCGATCTCAATTCTGTTTTCATCCATCCAGTCTGCAATCACGCTAAGGGGTAGTTTGTGCCTGACGTCGGGGAGAGATTCGAGTGAATTTGAGACTGCGATTGTAGCGGCAAGGTGTTGGTAACATTGCATGTCCATTTTCTCCATCTGTTGAGGGGTCGCCGTTTCGTATTCGGCTGCTAATCCCTTGCCTGAATACTAGCGAGTCGATCCTGACATGCAAATTTAAGCCTCAAATATAAAAGTTTGATTTCATTTGGTGCAATATCTGCGTCCAAATGGTGCGATAGTGCTGGGCCTGGTGCGATCCCCGTTAACAGACACTCAAGTT
>JARFPR010000042.1 GCA_029288195.1 Gammaproteobacteria bacterium
GGCCTCCCAAATGCCTGATGAAGGCATGGATAAAACTGTCGCGATCGTCGATATCGGTGCCACCATGACCAGCCTCAGCGTAATTCACAATCATCATTTGATTTATACGCGCGAACAGAATTTTGGTGGTAAGCAGTTAACTGAAGAAATCATGCGCCGCTATGGCTTATCTTATGAAGAAGCCGGCCTCGCCAAGCGCCAGGGCGGATTACCCGATAACTATGAACCCGAAGTGCTCGAACCGTTCAAAGAAACAACGGCGCAACAAGTCAGTCGTTTTCTGCAGTTCTTCTACTCGGCGGGCGGCCCGATCGGTGACATTGATCACCTGGTGCTTGCCGGCGGCACCGCCTCGTTGCCAAACCTGGCCGAGCTGACTGAATCCCACATCGGTGTTCCCACCACGATTGCAAATCCGTTTGCCGATATGTCCTCGTCGAGCCGTGTCAACAAGGCCAACCTGGAAGCGGACGCACCCTCCTTCCTGATTGCTGCGGGACTAGCCATCCGAGGAGCTGAATACTCATGATCATTACTTCGATCAACCTACTCCCCTGGCGTGAAGAACTACGCCAGGAGCAGAAAAAGCAGTTCATCACGATGGCGGTTATGACTGCTTTGCTGGCATTAGCTGTTTGGGGCTTAATCCATTTCCAGATGCAGTCCAAGATCGACTACCAGCTGTCACGTAATAATTACATGACCAATGAAATCAAAAAGCTGGATGAAGAGATCAAGGAAATCAGGGAACTGCAGAAAGTACGCCGTAGCCTGATCGAACGCATGGAGGTTATCCAGGATTTGCAGGCAAGCCGGCCTTCGATCGTACATTTATTTACTGAAATTGTGTCATCGGTACCGAATGGTGTTTACCTCGAGACGCTAACCCAGGTCGGTAGCAACCTGACCATCAACGGTGAAGCAGAGTCAAACGCCCGGGTATCGACTTACATGCGCAACCTTTCAGCTTCAGATTGGCTTAAAGATCCGAATCTGACGGTGATCGAAATCGAAGATATTACAGTTAATCGCATCAGCACTTTTACCCTGACTGTCAAGCAAACTTCTCCCAATGCGACCGGTGAAGAAGAAGAGGATGATGGAGGTCTGAAATGAATTGGGACGAAATCCAGCATCACCTTGAACCCGACAACATTGGTTCTGCACCGAACAGCATCAAGTTCTCGGTGTTCGCGATTATATTCGTTGCGATTATCGCCGCGGGCATATATTTTGATACCCAGGACCAGTTAAAGGTTCTGGAGCGGCACGAAAAGAAGGAGGTTGAGCTTAAGGGTGTATTCAAGGTCAAGGCAGACCAGGCCGCCAAACTCGAGCTATATAAAGAGCAGCTCGCTGAAATGGAGGCATCATTCGGCGCCCTGTTACGTCAGTTACCCGAAACTACCGAGGTTGAATCCCTGTTGGTTGACGTGTCGCAAACCGGGCTTGCTTCGGGTCTCGAAGTAAAGAAATTCAAACCCAGCGCCGAAGAGAAAAAAGGATTTTACGCCGAACTACCTCTCGCCCTCGAGGTATCCGGGTCTTACCACCAGCTCGCTACTTTTATCAGTGGCATCGCGGCATTACCCCGCATCGTTACCATCAACGACATGAAGCTGGAACCATTCGACAAGGAAGATCTTAACGGAAAGCTGAAAATGGCAGCTACCGCCAAGACCTATCGTTACCTTCAGGAGGATGAGCAATGACAGGACTGTTTAAAGCCTCCCCAAAAATTATTCTTCTGGGTGCAATTGCCACATTTCTTTCCGGCTGTGGTGCGGGTCTCGGCGACCTGCAACAATTTGTGCAGGAAATCAGATCGCGGCCACCTGGACGCATCGAACCAATCCCGGAGTTCCAGCCTTACCAGAATTTTGAATATACTTCACACGACTTGCGCGATCCGTTCAAACTGGTTGATTTCAGGCGTCCCGAGGAGAATCCTGAAGAAATCAACGAGCTCGCTTCCGGACTTCGACCCGATATTGATCGGGTAAAGGAACCCCTCGAAGACTTTCCGCTTGATACGCTGCGCCTGAAGGGCACTATCGACGATAAAGACGGCATCAAGTGGGGCCTGATTTTTGCGCCAGATAATACCGTGCACCGCGTCATTGAAGGTAACTACATGGGACAAAACCATGGCCGTATTATTTCGGTTACTGACCAGATTATCGAATTGACTGAAATTGTCCCAGACGGGC
>JARFPR010000233.1 GCA_029288195.1 Gammaproteobacteria bacterium
GTGACCTGGAAGGCGCGCTAGGCGCGATGCGCAGTTATATCCATCTTGCAGCAGATGAACAGGACGAAAAGTTCTTACGACTGGCGCGATCGGCATTGTGGGAATGGGAGGCGCAACTAGGGGAGAATTCGAAACCACCGAGTTCTACTGACGATGCCACACAATCATCGGACTAACAACGGAGAGGAACATAATTCCAGATTTGGCCAGCGGCGTTAGGCGCGCTATCTTTGTAGCCGTGTCACCCCACCAAAGCTACCGACCCACAAAAAATCATCCTGTTGAGTCGCCATGGAAAACACGGTGTTTGAAAACAGGCCTTCGTGAGTTGTGAGATGGTTATCGAAGTCACCATGGTTAAACTGTACCAGGCCGTTGCTGGTGCCAATCCATAAAATTCCGTCCTGATCTTCATGCAGCATGAAAACATGATTTGAAGGCAATCCGTCCTGCACTGTGTAATTGACGTATTTTTCGCCATCAAAACGCGCCAGACCGCCGCCCCAGGTTCCGACCCAGACGATACCGGCCGTATCGACTTCAAGCGCCACGATGTAATTTGGATTATAGGCAGTGTCGACCTGCTGCAGCCCCATTTCCAGTTTTTGTCGGGCATGGTGGCTGGACATGGTGGCTGGATCGGTACCAAAGGTATTGTCGTTCTTTACCAGTTCATAAGCGGCGCCCTGTCCATCCTGGTGATTCCAGTTTTCCCAACGATTCTCCTGAAACCGCGCCAGGCCACCCTCGGTTGCGAGCCATATTTCGCCTTTTTTGCCAAGCGCCAGACCGTAGACCCAGTCATTAGGCAGACCGCCATTGGTATTCTCCACGGTGAAAGTCTCCCAGGCGTCCGGCTCTGACAGTCGTCCCCCTTTGACGCGGTTGGCTCCGGACCAGGTGGCGATCCACAGGTCACCATCCGGCATCGCCAGCACGTCGTAGACGAAAGCATCGGCGAGGCCTTCAGGGACATTGTAAATTTCGAATTTATCCTTGGTTTCGTCATAAATCGCGAGGCCGCCACCGTAGGTGCCGACCAGCATTTTGTCTTCGCTCCAGCGGCTGACATGAAATACACCGTTGGCCAGTAAGCCGTTACGCACGTCGAACAGTCGATAGTCATCATTCTCGGAGTTATAACGGATAACGCCTCCCGAAGTGCCTACCCAAACGACATCATCCTCGGCGAAAATCGACTTTACGTTGCGGTTGCCGATGCGAAAATGAGTAAATTTCGGATTTTGTGCCGCGGCAGAGGATGGTGTTAGGGTTTTTCCGTTTAACGCTGTCGCGGGTGTGTTCCATTCCTGGATCTGGGCTAGCATTTCACTCTTGTCTTGATCGCTCCGGTTGCTGCCGGCCCAGTAGGCGGCGACTAACAAGCCCGCGATAACAACCGATGCGAGTGACAGTGATTTAATATTCATGCAGGACCTTCTTGTTTCATTCGATTAGTCAATATTTATTTCATTGAGGATTGAATCGGGGTTGATTTTCTACCAAGGCGGGTAACTCCACCCAACGTACCGATCCAGATGTCACCGTCGGCTTCAATTGCTATCGTATAAACGTCATTGCCGGGCAACCCATGATGAATATTCCAGCTATTCCAGGTTTTGCCATCGTAACGCGACAGACCCTTGTTGGTGC
>JARFPR010000231.1 GCA_029288195.1 Gammaproteobacteria bacterium
AGGCAAAATCCGAGAAATGGTTTGCCCATTTCGACAACCCATTCGCGAACACGCTTTTTCTCTTCGATCAGCCACGGGTACTCATCTTCCATCCAGGTATCCATTGGCCCGCCCATGCACAACATGGCGTCGAATCCGGAAAGATCTTCGGGTATGGATTCGCCCTCGTCGAGCTCGATCTGGGTGAGATGCCAGCCATCGGCTTCCATCAGGTCCTTGATGTAGCCCGGATCTTCGATTGCGATATGTTGTAAAACCAGTATGTTTTTCATGGTTTCTCCGGGTAGATCGATAGCTCCCGATGATGCCGCTCGGGATCGTGATCTTCGATCGATGGCGTGGTGCGAATATGTTCCACGTAGTGTGGCGGGAAATCATGTTCCAGCGCGCCGCGTAGCACGTGCTCCTTGTACCAGTGATACGGCTGCCGCAGATAATCGATTTCCAGCGCATAGTAGGTAAAGGCGTCGATCGATACACCGTGCAGCGCGGTCACAGTGACCTCCCTGCGCTCGTAACCGATACCCGCACCCTCGTAAACATCGAGTTCCAATTTCTCATCTTGCGTCATCAGGTAGACCACGCCGTAAACAATGTCATGCGGATTGTCGCTGACGGCAATATCGCACTTGCCCGATCGATCCTGACTTTTTTTGTGCCAGCATAAGCGGTGGCCGGGCAGGGTCGCGACGCAGTGTTTCGACGCCCGCGGAATGCGTTCCAGCAATCGCGGGCTCGACAGGTTCGAGCCGAAGGCAAAATAACTAACTTCCATCTGCGTCAGGATTAGATTGCTCCAGTTTGTAATAGAGCTGGTTTACCTCGGGTTGGATCAACCAGATCCCGATCGGAAAAATAAACAGCAGGAAAAAGGTACTGCTGAAAATCATGAAGTCCGCATCTTCGTTTTCCAGCAGCGATTTCAACTGGCGCGCGGTGTACCAGATGCCATAAAAAATTCCGAGCATTGAAAACATGTGCATCGGCAGCAACCAAAGCGGCGGCCTGGAAGGCCCGCCGCTTTCCAGCAGCGGGATGTAAAGGATGATGTACATCAGGACATAAATGATCGGTAGCGCAAGGCTGACCCCGAACAGTAACGGGCTACGACGCCTGGATTCGGGTAGGTGCCGGTTTGACCAGGTACCGATACTGAACATCCATGCGAACAGTACAAGCAGTATGAAAAGTCCGACGCTGGCCGATACCAACGGACCGAACGGGATCTTGAACATCAGGCTCAAAATGGTTGGCAGAGCCAGCATCAGGAACAATTCCCAATGGCGTAGTTTCAGAAAAAATGTCATGCACGGAGTTTCAGTTAACCATAGGCCGCGCAATTATAAAGGGGGGTGATGCTTAACGAAAGCACCCAGGCTAAGATCTAGGCAGCGCTTTCTCGCGAGGCGCGTTTGCGCTCGTGTTCCAGCAACAGCTTTTTACGGATACGAATGCTATGCGGCGTTACTTCAACCAGCTCGTCGTCATCGATAAATTCCAGTGCCTGTTCCAGGGTCATCTTCACCGGCTTGGTGAGGACCAGGTTCTCGTCAGTCCCTGCAGCGCGGATGTTGGTAAGCTGCTTGGCCTTGAGCGGGTTTACCACGAGATCGTTGGCGCGACTGTGAATGCCGACCACCATGCCTTCATACACGGGTTCCGCGTGGCCGATCATCAGGCGTCCGCGTTCCTGCAGGTTAAACAAAGCGTAAGCCAGTGCCTTGCCCGCGGCGGTCGAAATCAGCACGCCGTTCTGGCGTTGGCCGATGGCGCCTTCGATCCTGGGTCCGTAATGATCAAAGATATGGTAAATCAGCCCGGTTCCCGAACTCAGGGTCATGAACTCGGCCTGGAATCCGATCAGCCCACGCGAAGGAATAACATAGTCGATACGAACCCGGCCGCGAGCATCCGGTAAGATATCCTTGAGGTCGGCCTTGCGTTTGCCGAGTGCCTCCATGACCTGGCCCTGGTAGTTTTCTTCGACATCGACGGTCAGTTGTTCGTAGGGTTCGCATTCGACGCCGTCGATTTCACGGATGATGACCTCGGGCCGCGAAACCGATAGCTCGAAACCTTCGCGACGCATATTTTCGATGAGGATGCCGAGATGCAATTCGCCGCGCCCACTGACCCGGAACTTGTCTGAGTCACCCAGCTGCTCGACCCGCAATGCCACGTTGTGCAGGCACTCGCGCCGCAGGCGTTCATCGATTTGTCTCGATGTCAGGAACTTTCCATCCTTGCCGGAGAAGGGGGAGCTGTTAACGCTGAAGGTCATGCTGACGGTCGGCTCATCGACAGTCAGGGGGGGTAGTGCCTCGACCTGGTTACGATCGCACAGGGTATCTGAGATATAGAGTTCCTCGATGCCGGAGAAGACGATAATGTCACCGGCTTCCGCGGTTTCGGTTTCGACGCGTTGCAGGCCGTCGAAGCCGAATAATTGCATCATGCGTCCGTCACGCAGCTTGCCGTCGGCGCCCACGATCTTGATTGCTGAATTCCGCGTTACCCTGCCGCGAGTAATACGGCCGATACCGAGGACGCCCTTGTAGCTGTCGTAATCCAGGCTCGAGACCTGCAGTTGAAACGGGCCGTCGAGTTCGACAGCGGGTGGAGCAACATGTTCGATGATGGACTCGAACAGTGGGTTCATGTTGCCATCGCGGTCTGCGTCATTGGTGCTCGCATAGCCACCGAGCGCCGATGCGTAGATCACCGGGAAATCGAGTTGCTCGTCGGTCGCTCCGAGTCGGTCAAACAGGTCGAAGACCTGGTCGATTACCCAGTCAGGCCGGGCACCTTCCCGATCGATCTTGTTGACCACGACGATCGGCGTAAACCCCATTGCGAATGCTTTCTGGGTAACGAAACGGGTTTGCGGCATCGGTCCCTCGACCGCATCCACCAGCAATAACACGGAATCGACCATCGACAGGATACGCTCGACCTCGCCACCAAAATCGGCATGCCCCGGGGTATCGACGATATTGATGCGATAGTCCTGGTTTTGTTGCGGGTGACTCCAGTTGAGTGCCGTGTTCTTGGAAAGGATGGTAATCCCGCGCTCCTTTTCGAGCTCGTTTGAATCCATCATACGGTCGCTAACCTCGGCGCGGGCGTCGAGGGTGCCCGATTGACGCAACAACTGGTCAACCAGCGTGGTTTTGCCGTGATCGACATGCGCGATGATTGCGATATTTCGCAGATTTTCTCGTTGC
>JARFPR010000315.1 GCA_029288195.1 Gammaproteobacteria bacterium
CAACTTGACCCGAACCTCACCATTTACCGTCACCTGCGACGCATCGATCATTTGCTGCAGCATCTCACGCTCGGGACTCCACCAGTATCCGTTGTAGATCAGGTGAGCATATTTTGGCATCAATTCATCTTTCAGATGCGCGACCTCGCGATCGAGCGTAATCGACTCGATTCCCCGGTGGGCTTTGAGCATGATGCTGCCGCCCGGAGTTTCGTAACAACCGCGGGACTTCATACCGACATAGCGGTTTTCGACGATATCCAGGCGACCTATGCCGTGAGCACCACCCTCCTGGTTAAGACGTGTTAATACCTGCGCAGGACTCAAGCGCTCGCCATCGATCGAAACAATGTCTCCGCTTTCAAACCCGAGTTCCAGGTAGGTCGGTTTATCCGGCGCCTGTTCAGGGGATACGGAGCGTTGCCACATGTCGTCCTGTGCCTCGAACCATGGATCTTCCAGTTCTCCGCCTTCGTAGGAAATATGCAACAGGTTGGCGTCCATCGAATACGGAGACTTGCCTGCTTTTTTCTTATCGATCGCAATGCCGGCGGCATCGGCATAGGCAAGCAGGCTTTCACGCGAGTTCAAATCCCATTCACGCCAGGGCGCAATAACACGTATATCGGGACTGAGCGCGTAGGCGCCAAGCTCGAATCGGACCTGGTCGTTACCTTTGCCAGTGGCACCATGCGATACCGCGTCGGCACCGGTTTCAGCGGCAATTTCGACCAGGCGTTTCGCGATCAGGGGCCGGGCTATGGACGTACCGAGCAGGTATTCGCCTTCGTAAACCGTGTTGGCGCGAAACATCGGGTAGACGAAATCGCGCACGAACTCTTCCTGCAAGTCCTCGATGTATATCTCCTTGACCCCGTATTTTTCGGCCTTTACACGGGCCGGTTCGAGTTCCTCTCCCTGGCCGATGTCGGCTGTGAAAGTGACGACCTCGCATTCGTACTCGTCTTCCAGCCATTTGAGGATGACCGATGTATCAAGACCACCCGAGTAAGCCAGCACCACTTTATTTACAGTTGATTTGCTCATGTTTTTTCCGTTGCAAACTAGCCAGGGACCCCGGCTCTGAAAAGGTGGGTATTGTCTTTAGAATTCGCACAAAAATCCAGCATAAGCGTATAATGCCGGCATCAAAAATGGAGGCAAATCATGTCAGATACTGGATTTAAGGTTCATTCAATGGAATTGGGTCCGATGGAAAATTTCGTTTACCTGATCGAGGATACGGCTACCCGTCGCTGCGCGGTCGTAGATCCCGCCTGGGAAGTCGGTCAAATAGTCGCCCGCGCCGAGCAACACAATCTCGATATTACCGATATTTTGCTGACCCATAGCCACAATGACCACATCAACGGTATCGAGGAACTGTTGAACCACGCCAATGCCGAGGTGCACCTGCTGAAACCGGAGTATGAATTCTGGGCACACGAACTTGATAAACCGAGCCTGCACCATGGCGGTGATGAACTGAGTCTCGGCGAGACCAGCATCAAGATTTTGCATACCCCCGGGCATACCCCCGGTTCCGCATGTTATCAACTCGGTAATGAAATCATTACCGGTGACACGCTATTCGTATTCGGCTGCGGGCGTTGCGATATGAGCGGCGGCAACCCCGAGCACATGTTCGAGACGCTGAAAAACATGAAACAGGGTTTACCTCAGGATATGGTCATCCATCCGGGTCACAATTATTCGGTAAAGCAAACCTGTACCCTGGCCGATCAGCTTGAAGGCAATCCGTTTATGCATTATGAAGACGCGGAGGCGTTCGTTAACTATCGAATGCACGTGCATGACAGGACTCGCAACGAACCCTACGACGCAATCAGCAAACAGCAGCTGAAAATCGCCAATCTGCTTTAACAGCGT
>JARFPR010000327.1 GCA_029288195.1 Gammaproteobacteria bacterium
TGCTGGAAAGTATAGAGCAAGCCTCTGTTTCGCGCAGGCGCCTTGGGGTTGGTTGCAAATATGTGCAAGATGCCGGTAACGGCGTTGAGTCTTAGAGCCTGGCCTGCATCAATAGTTCCAGCCGACTATCGGGAAGCAGCACACTGCGTTCGAAGCGAAAGCAATCAAGCGTTTCTTGCAGCTGGCTCTGGCTCTGGGGCGCATAGCCTGGTACTGCCGTAGCCCTTTTTCCGAGACGGATTGTATCCAGTTGGCTAATGCCGTAGAGATGGTTGCACTGGGGGCTGCTGGTATTGTGAACCGAGAACGCGTGAGCCAGGCTGTCAGGTGTCAGGTGCGGGCGGAGCACGCTAAGGAACGCCTCGGTGGTCTTTCTGTCCAGGAAGTTGAACAGGTCCCAAAAAAGGCAAATGTCGAATTCAGTCCCGGCTGGAATCGACAGTAGTTCCTCAAACTGGTGGTGCAGCGTAGGTGTATCTTCGGTGGCGACTATGGGCAGCTCCGAAAACAGGTCAATGAAGTGCAGCCTGCAGCGGTAATTGGCAAAGAAGTCCACCGTATCGGATAACGCTGGACCGACATGAAAAACAGTGAGGCGCCGCTCCTCGTCGATGTGATCGAAGAGGGCGGGCAGTAACTTGGACGTTTGTATCGCGGGCTTATCCAATAGCAGTGTCAAGGCCGCAGACGCTTCCGCTCTGTATAGCGCACCGCTGGCAATAAGTTATTTCCGTTAGCCGCTTTTGAGATCGAGATCGGGTTTCTTGAGGTCAGCAGTAGGGGAGTTGGCTGGTTGCCTGGCTGACAGCGGTGCTGCTCCAGTGGCCGCCGCGCTGGGATCCATGTCTATGCTGCCTTTAAAGTTAGCGCCATCTTCCAGTGTTACCCGGGGGGCAACAATATTGCCGCGTACATTGCCGGTTTTGGAAATGACCACCATTTCATTGGCTGAAATATCGCCAGTAACCTCGCCGTCAATGCTTACTTCCTTGGCGCGGATGTCGGCGTGCACCTTACCTGAGTCGCCAACGGAAACCTGGTTTCCATTCAGGTTGATGGTGCCCTCGACTTTTCCCTGGATATGCAGGTCTTCTTCGCCGGATACTTCGCCTTTAATACTGATGCTTGGTCCTATCATTGCGGCACTCCTCGCGGTAGCAGGTGTATTGGGAACTGATGGGGATGGAGATGTATCTGGTGCTTTTGCCGGCGTTGCAGCAGGCTTGTTTTTGGCTCGATCGAACATTGGAATCGCCACCGTTTCAAGACGTGGGCTGTCCATGCTACCAGCCCGATGCTGGATTAACCAGCATGATCTGGCGAAATGATGTATCTCTGAGACTCTATATCTCGACAAAAAACCCTACACTTTTAATGTTTTCGAGAGTAAAAGTAACGAAGGTAGTAATACCAGTACCTGCAGCCGTCTGGCTATTCGGCACTGGACTAATCGGATTGGTCGGATTCAGCAAGCGCAGGAAAGCAGCTTAACCTTGAAACAGATTTGAAGCCCCGCCAAGTGCGGGGTTTTTTTATGTCTGCTGAGCGTCCGCTTCTGGCCGAAGATTGTCTCCCACAACAGGTTTTTGAGTGTCTCCTTTGGCGAAATCAGACTCTCATATCCTAATAGTCGGCGATGGCTAACAATCCTTTGCAGTCATTTAGAAATGCTAACTGCAATCTCCCACGGCCATGCATACAATGCCGGTCTTCAATTGGTACGCCATATCTAATTGCTTGATAAGCGATGGTTGGACGCGGGCATACTATTGAGAAAAGTGAGGACTCAATCTACCACTTTCCAGTCTTTTTCAAGATCACGTTTAGCGATCATGCCAACGACCACCAGTGCCACTAATCCTGCTGTCGCATAATTTGTCGAACTGTTATTGGTACTGGCTTCACTATCGAGTCTTAAGATAGGCACTGCATATTCCGTAAAACTACTATCGATAATATCGAATGTGGCAGACGGCCTCAGGTAGTTCAAGGTTTTATTTCCACTGCTATCCCGAGTGAGTGCTATGCCTTCCTTGATGCCATCTTTCTGTTCGACCAGCAGGTAATTATATTGATTGCGGCCTGAAAATATGCCCATGGATTTCGAATCGAGTGGCATCGTCATTTGTACACCGAGATAGCTATCATCGGCCTCACCTAAAAAATCAGCGCTCGCAATTGAGCTTGTTAGCGTGAATATGACCAGTAGCCCTTTAGATATTGTATTCATTATTTTGATCCCCAAGTTAAGTTGTTATTCGTAAGGTTCACAAATAATAGATTTTAAGTGGCATATGGCAACTAATGTTGCGAAGGTTTTATTTTACGGTACCAAAGGGTCAGATATTCGATACGGTTGCATAAAAAAGCATTGCTTTGTGATTCCATCCAGGTGCCAAACGGATTTATGAATTGATCAGCGAATGAATTGGTGCGAACGACAATGATTGATGAAATCCGGGGTATCGCCGTCTGCAAGTGACCGTTCCCTGAAGAATGGGCAGGGCTTTTTAACGTCTGCCCTGGAGTGAAAACTGGTAGTAACGGCCTGTACCGAATGAGAACAAATTATCAACCATCGAATTATTTAAAAAAACCTGTTGAAAGCTGCTATTAATTGTCGATAATGCTGCACCGCAAAAAAGGGTAGATTGGTTTCTTAATACGGGCGCAGTGGGGCATTAAAACTTTTATCTGGAATGACTGGTATGTTGCGCAAAATCGAAGGTACAGTTCGAGCCTACCGGGCGATAGACGTCCGTAATGTCCAATTTGAAATTCAGGGCTCTAACAACATTATCGACCTCAACCTGGAACAGCCCTGGGTGCTGAAAGACGGTGACTATGTTGCCGTTGCGGGTGAAGACGCAGGCCGTTCTGGTAAATTCACCGGCTATGCCTATCGTAACGACACCAAGGAAATCTTCGGCAAAAGCGATCCAGGATTACTGCAGGGCTACCGCTACATTCTAATGGGCCTGCTTTTCTTCTGGGCAATATTTCCAGTGTTCATTCATATTCCCGCCGGTCTGCGACTACTCAAGTTTGGGCGCAAGATCGACCAGGCTGCTTCAATGCTGTGGTCTGCGAACGGATAAGCTGGGTTCCAGGTTACTGAATTTCGGTTAATGACCGATCCACATTACTGGTGCAATGGAATCAGGTCTCCTCCTGGTTGCAGAAAAAGACGCCTGGGTCGCGCGGCTCAAATGTTGCTGGTGGTTCTCAAGGAGTATCTCGAGAAACCTGGTCTGTGCAATCTTTAGACAGATTCTCGTAATAAGCTAATTCACTCTCAAGCCTGTCGATTTCGGTGCGCATACAGTGGGTGCGTTTTGATGGTCCGGTAGTCGATTCGATT
Organism: Gammaproteobacteria bacterium; assembly: GCA_029288195.1. Taxonomy (GTDB): domain Bacteria; phylum Pseudomonadota; class Gammaproteobacteria. The sequence goes on from JARFPR010000327.1 coordinate 3,362, forward strand.
CGATTTACTTCGATCCGTAGCCTGGATAGCGACTCTAATATCTGTTTTTCATCAGTGCCGCTTTTGCTGTCATCCCTGGGCTCACTGATTGTATCCGATCTTTCCGTGCTCATATTTACTGTGGGTTATTAGAACCAGTCTGGTGAATCTGTATAGAGTCTAGGAGAGTTATTATTTTTTGCTGAATTCTCTACCAATTCAGGCCAGGTTCGCGCAATTTTCCTGGTCCGGAATATCTCGTTGCCCGACCGGGCGTTTCGTGACACTGGCGGAACTCGCGTCAATGCCGATTATCGCTTCAATTGCGGCTAAAAGCTCAAGGGCTGGATTCGCAGTTCGAGGCGAAGTCAAACTATGAGAGGAATTTGAAATTTATGCGGGAATGGGTCACTTTAGAGGATTGGCATTCTGCTGTGACCAGAGACCATTTATTGTTATCTGTTGTTTTGCGACGCGAACTTTTTTGCCGTCTATTGCGACCTCGGTGAATTCATCGTCGGCCGAATCAACGTGTTTTTCATAGTGGGCTATTTTACTTGCTAGAGATTTCTTTAACTCTTTTTCGTGAGCATCTTTACGTTTTTGCTCTCTGCGCTGCCTGGAAAACAAATCAAACATCTGGATTAATTTCGGGTAAAGAAACCATCTTAAAGTATTTGTTAACCGGGATTAGGAATTGCATCACAAATATCGAAACCGACGCTAAAAGGAATGAGATTCGGGTTTGAATCTCGTCGCAGGTGAACCATGCGGTACCTGGGGGTTGTCAGTTCAGTCCCGTTAGCCCTTAAAAGCCGGCGGCGTGGCCATCCTTGCGTGGGTCCGAGCCGCCTTGCAGCACCCCATTTTCCCAGTCGATGACGATGGCCTGCCCACCGCCCCAGGGTGATTCAGCCGGAACCACATTGTGCCCCCGTGCCGATAACTCACTCCTTGTCGCGTCGGGCACACCGGTTTCAACTCCAAGCACGCCCGCGTAAAGGAAGAATCGCGCCGCGTCCAGCGCCTGCTGGATATCCATGCCATAGTCGATCCAGTTGGAAAGGACATAGGCCTGTCCCATCGCCTGGTATTGGCCACCCATGACGCCGAAGCTGAGCACCGGTTTGCCCTCGCGGTAGACCATGGCGGGGATGATGGTATGCAGGGGCCGCTTGTTGGGCTCTATCTGGTTGAAATGGCCTTCCTCGAGATTGAAGGCGGAACCACGATTTTGCAGGTTAATCCCGGTCGATCCGGCGACGAGACCGCTACCCCACGAAGAAAACACGCTGTTGATGAAAGAGCAGGCGTTGCGATCCTTGTCGACCACTGTGAGGTAAACCGTATCGCGGTGATTCGGCAGCGCCGATTCAACTGGATGAGGGAGCGCCGTGCCCAGGTTGATACGGGCATACTGGGCTTGCGCAAATTCATCGGATAGTAATTGCGCAACCGGTAGCTCGTTAAACAGGGGATCGCCAATGAAACGATTGCGCTCGGCCATGGCCAGTGCAAAAGCTTCGCTGAGTAACTGAGCGTGATCGGCGCCAAGATGCGGCAGCCTGGAAACCTCTGTCTGCTCGAGGATATTGAGCGCCATCAAGGTGGTGATGCCCTGGGCATTGGGTGGAATTTCGAACACGTCGTAACCGCGGTAGTTGCTGCTGATGGGCTCGACCCATTCGGATTCGTGATTGCCGAAATCTTCGAGGCTGAACAAGCCGTCATGGGTATCGCTGAAACGCACGATTTCGGCGGCAATTTCACCCCGGTAAAAACCGTCCCGACCCTGGCTGGCGATGGTGCGCAAGCTGCGTCCGAGATCGGGCTGCCGGTGAATCGTGCCGGCGGCGGGGGCCTTGCCGCCAACCAGGTAAGCGGCGCTGGCTTCGGGCGTTTCGGCGAGCAACGCCTCGTTGTTTCCCGAGGGGTGACTGTCGCTTTTCCAGTTATGGGCGATGACTGGTGTTACCGCGTAGCCCTGTTCAGCATAGTGGATTGCGGGCTGCAGCAGGGATGCAAAATCGAGTTTGCCGAGTTTCTGGTTGGCCTGGCACCAGGCGTCGATGGCCCCGGGCACGGTGACCGAGAGGATGCCCTTTACTGGCATGGTTTCGAATCCCCGGGCCCGAATCTCCGCTGAAGTGGCTGCGGCCGGGGCACGGCCACTGCCGTTAAGCGCGTGCAGTTTGTCAGTTGCCGCCTCGTGGTAGAGAATGAAGCAATCACCACCGATGCCGGACGAATAGGATTCGACCACCGAAAGCACCGCACTCGCCGCAATCGCCGCATCGAGTGCGTTGCCACCGTCGCGCATCACCTGCAGCGCGGTTTCGGTTGCCATTGGCTGGCTGGTGGCGGCCATCGCCTCGGTCGACATGACGACCGAGCGTCCGGGAAGCTGAATATCACGCATGGATAATATCTTTTAAATCGAGCGGCATATTATAACCGCTCGTGCACGTGATGGCCGCATCTTAAATTGGGTAACAGACCACGTTTTCAGGGCAGGGCCACCATCGCCATGATGCGCGCCTTCCCAATGAAAAATTAAACAAAAAAAAGGGCCACCGGCATGCGGTGGCCCCCCGAGTTATTTGGGAGAAAGGCATCTCGGATCGTCACCGGTCGGACCGGACCTGATCAAGAGCGTAAAAGCCTTTCAACTTTTCTTCAGGTCTCGGTTCCTCGAAGTGTTGTGACGCCTTTCTCCAATATCTCTGTAGACATTAGATCACCTCCTTTACGTTGTTGCAGATGACACGAAGCATGCCACAGAATTCCTGTCTGTCAATGCCCTGTGCTGGTTCCACCGGCAACCTGCGGGCTCGAGGCAGTCGTACCATAGCCGCGGCCTTCGCATCCTCGATGATCCAGTCGCGCAGCTTTTGGGTGAGTTCTTTACTGCCCGCCGCGCAGCAGCGTCACCGGGTTGAAATGCAGGCGGTGCAGCAGGTAGCGCGCGCCGAGCGCAAGCGATAGGCCACTGACGGCGAAGGCGACCAGTGCGCCGAGCCAGAGTAAGTCCTCGGACGGCAGTTTCAAGCGGTAGTGCAACAGCGGTAGCGCAATCGCGGCCCCAAGCAGGATCGCGAAAGTCGACGCGATTGCCGCCA
>JARFPR010000433.1 GCA_029288195.1 Gammaproteobacteria bacterium
CGGATTGCTGGGGCTCGCTGTATTTATCAATTTTTTCGGCATGCCGCGATCTGCACCGCTGGTGGGTGGTCTGGTACTGTCGCTGATGACATTACCCACTATTATTATTTCCAGTCGCGCCGCGATAAAGTCGGTGCCACCGTCGATTAAGGAAGCCGCTCTCGGGGTAGGAGCCTCGCATATGCAGGTCGTGTTCCATCACACCTTACCGCTGGCGATGCCCGGAATTCTAACCGGGTCGATCATCGGTATGGCGCAGGCACTGGGCGAATCAGCGCCGCTATTGATGATCGGCATGGTCGCGTTCATCGTCGATGTTCCCGGCGGCATTTTCGACTCGGCTACCGTGCTGCCGGTGCAAATTTACCTGTGGTCCGACAGCCCCGAACGAGCGTTTACCGCGCTTACCGCGGCAACCATCCTGGTACTGCTCGGCTTTTTAATCGCGATGAATGCGATTGCTATCTACTTGCGCAAGCAATTCGAGCGTCGCTGGTAATGTATTAACCAAAGGTTTGATAAGATGAATATCTCAGTAAGCGAAAACATTGAGGCCGCGGCTTCGAGCAAGATAATGGCTGATAAGACAGATCATGCAGCAGTGATCGAAAACTTTGAGGGCACGATTGGCGAAAATACCGTCGATGACCCCAAGTTTTCGACACGCAATGTCAACGTGTTTTATGGCGAGAAGCAGGCCATTTTCGACGCCACACTGGACATCGGTCGCAACGAGGTTATCGCGTTGATCGGACCTTCGGGCTGCGGCAAATCGACCTATTTGCGCGCCCTCAATCGCATGAACGATACCATCCCCAGCTGCAGGGTGACCGGCGACCTGATGCTGGACGACGAAGATATCTACTCCAAACAGATGGATCCGGTACTGTTGCGTGCCAGGGTCGGCATGGTGTTTCAAAAGCCGAATCCATTCCCAAAATCGATTTATGACAATATCGCTTACGCTCCGCGAATTCATGGGCTGTGCAAAAACAAGGCCGAGCTCGATGAAATCGTAGAGACCAGTCTTAAGCGTGCCGGGTTATTCGAGGAAGTAAAGGATCGCCTGGAGGCACCGGGAACCGGTCTTTCGGGCGGCCAGCAGCAGCGCCTTTGTATCGCGCGCGCTATCTCGGTTAACCCCGAGGTAATCCTGATGGATGAACCCGCATCGGCGCTCGACCCGATTGCAACCGCCATCATCGAGGAGCTGATCGATGAATTGCGTGAAAACTACACCATTGCAATCGTGACCCACTCGATGCAGCAGGCCGCACGAGTATCGCAGCGCACCGCTTACTTTCATCTCGGGAAGCTGATCGAGGTCGGTGAAACCAACATGATCTTTACCAATCCAAGACATGAACTGACCGAAAACTACATCACCGGAAAATTCGGATAAGACAATGAACAGCAACGAACCGCACGTAACCGGGCATATCTCCAAGCGCTTCGACC
>JARFPR010000451.1 GCA_029288195.1 Gammaproteobacteria bacterium
CGGTAACGATGCTCGGCGCCAGGCTATTTGAAAACAGGTAGGGACGTGCGCGTTGACGCAGCAAATCGATAACTGCCTGTGGCGCTGTAATCTAACCACCACTGGCGCCACCTAGCGCCTTGCCAAAGGTTCCGCTGGTAATGTGCACCCTGCCCTCGACAGCATGCAGCTCCGGGGTGCCCGCGCCGCGTTCACCGACGAAGCCGATAGCATGACTGTCATCAACCATCACCAGGGCATCGTATTGTTCGGCAAGATCGCAGATTGCCGGCAGATTAGCGTAGGTGCCATCCATCGAGAATACTCCGTCGGTGACAATCAACTTGAAACGGGACGATTCAGCCTCGACCAACCTGGCTTCAAGTTCACCCATATCGCTGTTGGCATAGCGCAGACGCTGGGCCTTGCACAGGCGGATACCGTCGATAATCGAGGCATGATTGAGGCTGTCCGAGATGACCGCATCCTCGGCACCGAGCAGCACTTCAAAAATGCCACCATTGGCATCGAAGCAGGATGAAAACAGGATCGCATCATCCATTTTCAGGTAAGCGGCGAGCTTCTGTTCAAGCGTCTTGTGAATATCCTGGGTGCCACAGATAAACCGTACCGACGCCATACCAAAGCCATGACTGTCGAGTCCCCGGTGCGCCGCCGTGACCATGTCGGGATGATTGGCGAGGCCGAGATAATTGTTGGCACAGAGGTTGATTAAATTGTTGTCCCAGTTCTCGGCATGAACACTGGCGCCCTGCGCGGAATCGAGAGGTCGCTCATGTTTGTATAATCCTTGCGCCTCGATCGATTCAAGTTCCTGTTGTAAATGGGCGATGAACTGCTGAGACATTGCTGTTACCCCGGCCTGAGAATCAGGTCCATAGTCTAACCAAATTCAGGTCGTCGTGGCTGATTTTTGTGCAACCAGGTAAAGCACCAGGCCGGTCAAAGCGAGCAACGACAATCCCGGCAATACCAGCTCGTATCCGCCCCAGGACCACACCAGTGAGCCGATAAAAGGAGCCGATCCAGAACCCACCAGGAAAACCAGCGCCAGCGCGCCGGACTTGGCACCGAACTGACGTTCGCCCAGCAATTCAAGTGCGATCACCGGGCGTACAATGCTGACCATCCCCCAGGCGCCACCAAAAAATATCACGAACGCGATCAGCAGGGCCGGGGTTGCATCGGCGCCAATTAACAAAACGGCCGAGATAGCCATCAGCACAAAACAGCTGATCGCAATTCCATGATTGGAGACATGACGTTCCGCGGCAATCATCGCCAGGCGACCCGCGACCTGCATCGGCCCAATAAACGAAATCGCAATCACCGCGACTTCAGGGTGAATACTGCGCTCATCCAGGATCGGCAACAAGTGGTGCAAGGCGATACCGTGCATCAGCGCGGTCAGGCCAAAGCCAATTGCAAGACACCAGAATACCGGTGAATAGAGGAATGACCGCTGCGTCGTGGAGGGATAAATATCGGCGATACGGCGCGCGTTTCCGTCTCGCTCGACCACGCTTGCACCGAACCACATGATCGGCGCCACCACCAGGATCGCAGTCAGGCCGAACAGGGTCATCGCGCTGCGCCAGCCGAACGCAACCGCCATGCTATGCGCCACAGGGAAACTGATGGTGCCGGCAAATCCTGCAATCAGCGTAACCATGACAATGGCACGCTTGGCATGTTCTCCCCGGGCACGAGTAATCAAAGCAAAACACGGCTCGTACAAACTGCCCGCCATGCAAACCCCGATAACA
>JARFPR010000470.1 GCA_029288195.1 Gammaproteobacteria bacterium
ACACATACACAGAGTCGTCGGCAGCGTCAGATGTGTATAAGAGACAGGTCCGACGCATCGGGCCTGCGGCTTCCCGAAAAAGCACTGATTTTGAAGGGCAAGGCGAGACTCGGCATCCATGCCTCGACTCGCCACAGCCGATGTGTCGGACCACCGCATCCATGCGGCCTGACCCTCCAAAATCAGTGCTTTTTCGGCACCCAGCCTTTACGTCACAAGGAGCTTTCTCGGTTGCCTTCCAAGCACTTATCAATCCTTGGTAAAAGGATTTTAAAGCTGTCTTTCACTGGTTGAAGTTACTAAGGTGTGGGCAACGGAAACTCTTTTCAGAACGCTGCGCAACAGGGATGTTGCGCGCGAGCCTACATGGATGTATTCACGGCGATTCTGAAAAGAGTTTCCGGTGGCCGCACCGTTCGAAGGGACACCAGGTGAGTCGGTTACTCTTTGCCGAAGAGCATGGCGCGCTCATCGAAGCCGACTTCGGTGACGGCGCGTAATTCGTTGTAGTCGATATGGCAGATACAGTTTCGACCCGATTGCTTGGCTTCGTAAAGGTACTTATCGACCGAATCGACAAAATCAACCAGATCGAGGATGCTGGTTTTCATGTAAACACTGGCACCCATACTCGCGGTTAAACTGATTTCGCCATCCTCGGTCGGTAACGGACTGTTGGCAATTTGCTCCCGGATCCGGTCCGCTACCTTAACCGCGAGGTTCAGATGGGTCTCCGGAAAAATCATCGCGAACTCTTCGCCCCCGTAGCGGAAAACAATATCAGTGGTGCGCACCTCGTTTTTCAGAATATCCGCCAGGTGCTTTAGCACCAGATTTCCGGTTTCATGGCCATAGGTATCATTAACCGCTTTGAAATGGTCAAGATCTGCCAATACCAGGCTGGTCGGGATACCGCTGCGCTTGGAGCGATCCATTTCGGCCTGCAATATTGTCTTGAAATGACGAAAGTTAAACAGCCCCGTTAAAGCGTCGGTAGACACCAGATCGGAGAGTTCGTCGATCTGGCGACGCAGATTTTCGACTTCATCCAGCCATTCGCAACTGGTTTCGCCGACGGGACATTTCGGTGGAGTAGCTTCCGATTCACTCATTTTTTATTAAGTTCTTCGAGGCGCTCTCTTGCTTCACGGGTTGCGCCAGGGCCGGCTATTACCATGATGTCGCGCGGTTGTAAAACCTCGCCCATAGCTGAAAATACCTGCACCCTGGATATCGGTTCACCCTTGTCGCGGTCGAGAAAAATCACCGGCACGTTATCTTCCCCGAACACCCACTTGTCACCCCATTGCGATAATGCCACCAGCAATGGCAACATCTCTTTTCCCTTTTTGGTCAGTATATATTCATGCCGCTTTGCTCCCTCCTTGACGGGAACCCGATCCAGAATCTCGTTCGCACAAAGTCTTTTCAACCTGGCGGTGAGGATGTTACGCGCGATCCCTAGACGCCCCTGAAATTCTTCGAACCGGCGTGTACCCAGGAATGCCTCCCGAACAATCAGCATCGACCACCCTTCCCCGATAATATCGAGTACATGGCCTACCGACAGTTTTAGCGGGTCATATTTGTCAGGTTTTAACATCGGTTCAGATATTTCGAATGATTGACAGGTTAACTCAGCAACAAACGGAGTAGCTACTTTTTCCAGTTAACTCTCACTATTATGGACGCCAACAGTTTTGCTTCAAAACTTTTAACTCATTCCAGGGCATAGGTCAACTGCTCTCATCGGATTCCAGCGCACCGCAATTGCTGGTTTCAAAGCGCGGTAATTCATCATTGATTTGATAATACTTACCTGCCTCGGATACATAAACATGTCCAACAGTTTTAAGCTCACCACTGTTATCCAGCGAGCCCGCCGAAACGGACACTTTTCCGCTGTCGTCGCGGGCATCCCAAAACAGGCTTGCACCGCAATGGTTGCAGAATCCACGATAGGTGTCAGGGGATTCGTCGTGATACCACTGCAGAGTCTGCTGATTGACTAACTCCAGATCTGAACGAATAACCGAAGTATAGGCGGCAATATGACCGTGAGTGCGGCGACAATTTTCACAATGACAGTTAATGATATCCCGGCATGACCCGGTAAGCTGATAACGCACCCCGCCGCACAGGCATCCACCCGAGAGAACCACGTGGTCACTTTCACTCATCGAAAATTTCGCCTATCGGCATGATCTCGTCAAAAGAATGTATTGCATCGAAGCTGGTTATCTCGCGCCGAGGGGCCTGTGAGTCAGGCTGGTAAATCGCAATCAAGCTGCCGATACCATACTCGCGTGCCGACTGCAAAGCATGCAGGTTATCATCTATCAATAACGTCTGCCGGGCCTTAAACGGGTGGCGTTTGTGAACTTCATGCCAACATTGCGGATCTTCCTTGGGCAAGGAAAATTCATGTACCGTTATGAGACGATCAAATTTATGCGCCAGTTGAGTTTTATCCATCTTCAGCGCCAGGAAATCGTGGTGGGCATTGGTCACCATGACGACATCATTGCCGGCTGCGCGTAAGGCGCCGAGAAAATCGATACAAAACGGCCGTATCGCCACTTTGTGGCTGACCTCATGCTTTAACTCAACCACGTCGATCCCGAGCATTTCGCTCCAGTAATCGGTGCAGTACCAGTTCAGGCTACCCTCGATTTTACGGGTTTGCGTGACAAAGTGATGCCTTGCGGCCTGCGCGTCACCCCCCCTAATCTCGGCGGAACGCCGCGGTAGATATTCCTGCCAGAAATAGTTGTCAAAGTGCAGGTCCAACAAAGTGCCGTCCATATCCAGTAGCACTGTTTCAATAACCTGCCAGTCGACCATTATTACAACACCCAGTAGCCAGTTAGGTCGATGTTCGGGAATCTAGAGATCGCGCGCGACGCGTATCCCGACATTATATTGGCCTTTATCACTTTTAAACTTTTCGCGATTTTCAACACGCATTGAATTTGCCGGACTGCGGTAGGCGCCACCACGGACTACTCGAACATCACAGTCACCCCCTTCCCAGACACCACCATCACTGGGGGCATCATTATAATTAGAGTGGTAACAATCGTGCACCCATTCAAAGACATTGCCGGCGGTATCGTAAAGCCCGAAAGCATTCGGCTTGTAGGTACCCACCTTGGCTGGTTTACTGGTACTGAATTCGCTCTTGCAATCGAAACAATGCGCGTTACCAACTCCGGGCTTGAGTCCCCACCAGAACGAGCTTGTGGTGCCGGCCCGAGCGACATATTCCCACTCCGCCTCGGATAGCAGGCGATACTTCATTCCGGTTTGTTTGCCCAGCCAGCGCGCGTAAGCAAGCGCATCATCCCAGGAAACGTCGACAACCGGATGCGTCTTCACATCCCAGCCATTACTCTTTGGTTTTCTGCGTCCGGTTGCATCGGCAAAACGATAGTATTCGGCGAAAGTTACCTCGTAAACCGAAACCATGAAGGACGACACCTGAACTTCACGTCGAGGAACTTCATCCGGTGAAACAATTGAAGATGCACCCCCCATGCGGAATCTTCCCGCAGGCACTTTAACCATGGTCGGGCCATTTCCACCGGATTTGAGACGATCCCTGAATACATCCGCTTTATCGACGTATGCTGGTTCAGGTTCAACCACGGGTTCAGGCTCGACCACGGGTTCAGGTTCGGCGACAGGTTCAGGTTCTGGATCGATAGCTGGTTCAGGCTCGGCCTGCAGCTCGGTTTCAATCTTCTCGACGGTCGTTTCGGCGATTTCAGTACCTTTTTCCACCGCATCATCGATAAAGCCTTTTTCCCAGGCAAAATAGCCGCCGCCGCCCAGAAGTCCTAATACGATCAGCCAGACTAACCATTTATATGAACGGGGTTCTCTCGGTTCCTCGGGAATACTGATTTCGGCAACACGTACTACTGGTTCCTCGCGAGGTTCTGGTTCGGCCTCATCCCAATCCCGATCCCGATCAGGCCTGGTACCGCGTTCCTTGATATCGACAACAATCAGGGTTGTGTTGTCCTGGTTAATCTTGTTCGCATCTTCGACCGCTTTCAATAGTGCATAGACACATTCTTTGGCAGTATCAGACCAGGATGAGTACTGGATAATTGCTCCGGCACCGAGGGTGTCGAGTCCGTCGCTGGCGACGATGACGCGATCGCCGGGTCGAAGTTTGATTGGAGTTTCAGAGACATCGATGCTGCTAATTTCTTCACCGGTCATCGCGCTCATCAGCATATTACGTGACATGCCCGCCTGCTCGTCGATCTCCATGCCCTGCTCTTTCATCATGTCGAGATAGGCACCATAGCTGTGATCAGCATTTTGCTTGATCAACTCGCGGTCACGAATCAGGTATAGATGACTATCACCAACACTGACCCAGTAAAGATTATTGTCCTGCACGTACGCAGTAACCATGGTGCAGCCCATGCCCCGCAGCGCCGGGGTTTCCTTAACCGATGCTCGAATCTGATCGTTGGAACGGTTCAGCGCATCAGTGAGAACTTCCGCTACGTCGTCGGTTGGGAAGTTCCCTTGAAACGTTTTGTTGAAAGTGGCAACTACCATGTTGCTCGCAACATTGCCCGCAGCATGACCGCCCATACCATCGGCCATGATAATCAGTGAGCATACATCGCCATTATCAGCCTCACCCAGCTGATTGACCATGTAAGCATCTTCCTGATAGTCGCGTGCACCATCGATCTGATCGCTGGCAATATCAAATTCAACTTTCATGATGTGATTATATTTATCGTGTTTCGCGCAATAAGAACTATAGCAGTATAGTTAAATTTAATTCTAGTTTATCGGCGATAAGCCTATAAAAACACTATCAAATCTAAAATGAGATATAGGCCTGCTGCTGGCCCGAAAAAAACGGTTGATACCCAGTTTTCTTGAACAGGCGCAGCGGTAAATAGAGATTCTCGGTTAGAT
>JARFPR010000483.1 GCA_029288195.1 Gammaproteobacteria bacterium
TTCGAGACCTTTATTCCGCAATACCTGATCAACGAGGCGACCGGCGCCTACTGTCGGTCGGTTGCCGCGGCAGAGTTTTTTGAAGGCGACGAGCGTTTCAGCCAGTTCCTCTACTCCATCGGTGTTGTCCCAAACGACCTGCCGAACCTGTTCCCTTTCCTGGCACAGGAAATACTACATGGCCGAAAACTTGTCGTGTTTCCAGAGGGTGGCATGGTCAAGGATAAACGCGTGGTGGACCAAAAAGGCCGGTACAGCGTTTTTTCACGCACCGCCAACGAACGTCGCAAACATCACCGTGGATCGGCAGTGATCGCGCTCGCTGTGGATGCATTTAAAACCGCTTTATTGCATGACTTCGCAGCCGGTAAATATCACCGCGTCGAGCACTGGGCTGAGCAACTGAAATTTGATAGTGTCGAACAGCTGATGCAGAAGGCGGCAAAACCGACCGTCATCGTCCCGAGTCATATTACCTTCTACCCAATCCGGGTAAGCGACAACATTTTGCACCAGGCCGCACGCCTGTTTAACCGGAGTATTAACAAGCGTTTCGCCGAAGAACTGATTATCGAGGGTAACCTGCTGTTCAAGGAAACCGATATGGATATTCGCTTTTCGCGGCCGATCATCGCTGGCGATTACTGGCGCTGGTGGGAAAAGAGATTGCTCCCCAACGTCGTACATCGATTCGAATCCTTAAACGAATTATTCGCACTTAAACCCAGCGAAGGTCATTGGGGTGGACGCATTCATGCGATCGGCATGAAGGTTAAATCCAACCACGTGCGCGATGACTACATGCGCTCCATGTACGAGGCGGTTACGGTCAACCTCAGTCATATCGCATCGCTGATCATTATGGAACTATTCGAGCAGGGCCTTTCCCAAATTGATTGCGGCCGCTTTCATAAAATGCTTTATCTCGGGATCAAGCTTATACAAAAAACCGATTATCACCTGCACCGCAGTTTATGCAATCCCGAGGAGTATGACGCGATCATCAGCCGCGGCAGCAGTCGGCTGGACCAATTTCTCAAAACCACGACCAGCATGAAGCTGCTGCATGTTGATCAGGGCAATTACGTGATCGACCAAAAACTGATTGAAGATTTCCACGTCGACGATATTCGTACCGAAAACCTGATCAGTGTATACGCAAATGAAGTCAGCCCCTTGTCGAAAATAACTCGTATCATTGAAAATGCGATGCAGCAAGCCGACAAGATCAACGCGCGTGCGCTTGCCGATTATCGCTTTAATGACCAGGTACTGGCTTACGAATGGGATCGTAAGCAGTTTCAACGCGAGCGCTACGAAGAGATAAATTCGCAGCAAACGCAAACTGCCGATGCCAACTGGTATTTTCTCAAATCGAATAATAAATCGGCTTCGGCAGTGCTACTGATTCACGGGTTCCTCTCCGGCCCCGCCGAACTGAGAAGCCTTGGTGAGCGTCTGCATGCTGCCGGCCACCATGTACTGGGTGTACGACTCAAGGGCCACGGTACCTCACCCTGGGATTTGCGCAGCCGCAACTGGCATGATTGGGTCGAATCGGTGGAGAGAGGCTACGACATTGTTAAAGCCTACAGTCAGTCGGTGCATATCGTGGGCTTTTCCACCGGTGGCTTGCTGGCCTTGAATCACGCCGCGAATCATCCCAATAACAGGATTAAATCGGTAATCAGTGTCAACGCGCCAGTCCATTTCAAGAATAAAAACATGGTTTTCGTGCCCCTGGTGCATCATGCCAATCGACTGGTGAGCTGGGTAAGTTCCGAAGGACTGGTACCCTTCACGCCAAACCAACCCGAGAACCCGGAAGTCAATTACCAGCACATCCCGGTACGCGCGCTTTACCAATTACAGCAATTTATCGACCACTTAACCGCAAATACCCTCACGATCGCTGCAGATGTCTACCTTTACCAGGGAGACGAGGATCCGGTGGTGGCCCCCGCCAGTGTCGAAACGCTGGATAAACTGATCATTGCCGAGAATAAAACCAGAATTGCGCTGGACAGCGACATACACGGTGTGGTTTTTCGCAATATTGATGAGGTTCAGGAAAAGATTTGCGCATCTATTCTATAATTAGATTAATGTGAGGCTGGCATAAGGAAAGGGCCACAAGATTCAAGGCTTGAAACTCGGTAAATGCATCACCCTACTCGTTTACTAATCTATGGCTTTGCGATCGTCATCCTGATGATGATTTCCCTGGCCGTCATCGCGTTTTACTCGACCAGTAGCAGTAATCGCGATGTAAGCCAGCAGGTTTCGCAACAGCTCGAAAAAATAAACCTGATAAACGAGCTCTCCACTATCATCCAAAGCCGCACCCGTTTCATGCAATCGATGCTGTTACACGATGAGGAATTCATCGAGGCGGAGTCATGGCCAAACTTCAACCGCATGGCCGGCTCCTACACTGAAACTCGAACCCGGCTGGTACCCTTGCTGGCACCGCGCGAGCGCGAAATCATGGATGCGATTGATCGCCTGGATCGCGATATCAACGATTTGAATCGACAGGTTTCGGTGCTGTTTCTCAATGGCAGTCGTGATGAAGCCAGCAAGATCCTGCTGCAGGAAGTGTTACCCAAGACAGCACCCTTACTCTCCCACCTTTCCGAACTTACCCAGGCGCAGCGTATGGATGTGCAAAAGGTGTTGCTGATATCCAGTAGCGATGCCGAAAAAAATCGCATTCAAATTGTCATTTTCTCGGTCATCGCGGTGTTGGTAAGTCTTACCGTGACCTTTATCGCTATATGGTATGGACGGAAGTTGTCGGGTCAGTTACAGAATATGAACAATTACCTGGAGCAGAAAATCTATGAACGTACCGAGTCCCTGCTCGATACGCAAAAGGAACTGCTTGAAGACAATAACGAATTAACGCGCATGGCATTAACCGACAACCTGACCGGTTTGTCGAATCGCACCAGTATGAACCAGATTCTGCGCAAGGAATTCTCCAGGTTTGAACGCCACGATCAACGTTTCGGCATCATCATGCTGGACATCGATCACTTCAAGAGTGTTAACGATAACTATGGTCACGATACCGGGGACACGGTTTTACAGCAACTGGCATCGATTTTTGAAAACGCGATTCGTGCCAGCGACTTCGTCGCACGCTGGGGTGGGGAGGAGTTCCTGATTTGCTGCACCACGATCGAGGAGGAAGATCTGCTGCCGATAGCGGAAACAATCAGAAAACTTGTAGCGACTACCAGCTTCGAATCCGCGGGACAGATAACCGCCAGCCTGGGCTGTGCGGCAATCGTTAAAGGCGAAACAATTGGCGAATTGATCAAGCGCGCTGACGTGGCGCTTTACGAAGCAAAAAATAACGGCCGCAACCAATCGATAGTTTCGGAGTTCACCGATATTTCGCTGATTCAGGACCCGGATGAGAATGTGGATAAGGACTTTCACGATATCTGACCCTGTTTGCTGGTCATCTCTGCCTTACCCGCCTAACCGCTCCAATCTAATCGATCGAATGCAACTCCACGCTGCGATCCTCACCGCGGCTGAACCAGGCATGATGAACCTTGTCAGTGCCATGCTCATAAAACAATTCCAGGCTGTGGGTCACAACCGGGAATGCAAGCTCGTCCCAGGGGATCTGCTCGCGGGTAAACATACCGACGTCCAGGCTTTCCAGCCCTGCCGAAATCTCTTCGCTGACAAGTTCTCCGTGAAACATAAGGTAAACCTGGGAGATGTAGGGCATGCTGAAAATACCGAATAAGGTTAGCGGACCTGCATGCGCATTGGCCTCTTCCATCGCCTCCCGGGCCGCGGCCTCGGCCACGGTTTCGTTATTTTCCATAAAGCCGGCAGGCAGAGTCCACAACCCGTAACGCGGTTCGATCGCGCGTTTGCACAACAGTATCCTGTCGCCGCGCGTCAGTAACGCACCACATACATTGTTCGGATTTTGATAATGGACGTAGCCACAGTTGTCGCAGACAAAGCGCTCACGATTATCATCGACCGGAATTTTCAGGGTAACAGGCTGTCCACACTGGCTACAGTAGTTCATTGTTGCATCAATCTCGCCGCAGCGAGCAACAACGACTTTACCTGTCGCATGCCCTGCTCCATGTTTTGCAGAATATCCTGCATGCTGATAGAGCTGTCGCCAACACCTGCAGCCCAGTTTACAACCAGCGCCAGGCAGGCGTAATCTATTTCGAGTTCGCGTGCCAGTGCCGCCTCCGGCATGCCCGTCATACCGACCAGGTTACAGCCATCGTTTCGCATCCGGCTAATTTCGGCAGCGCTCTCGAGGCGAGGGCCATTGGTGCTGCCATAAGTGCCGGATGCAGCGAGCGGTTGACCCGTTTGCAATCCAGCCTCCATCAGGATACCGCGTAACTCGGCATTGTAAGGCCAGCTGAAGTCAACATGGGTAACTTGACCATCGTCTCCATCAAAAAACGTATGTTCACGTCCCGAACTGTAATCGATAACCTGGTCAGGCAGGGCCAGTGTCAGGGGTGGCATATCGCTGGTGATTCCACCGACTGCATTTACCGCGATAATCTTTGTAACCCCGAGCTGCTTCAAGGCCCAGATATTGGCGCGATAGTTAACGCGATGCGGCGGCACCCGGTGCCCCGGTCCATGGCGTGGCAAAAAGACAAGTGGAATATCGTGCCAGCGCCCCTGCAAAATATCTGCCGAGGTATCGCCTAAGGGAGTATTACGAGGTGCCTGCTCCTCTAGATGAAAATCTTCTCCGAGCGAATAAAGTCCGCTACCACCAATGATTGCCAGCATCAGACTACCTTTTCAGGCAGGGCATAAATACTGGAGAGATTGCGAAAATGTCCGTTCAAATCCATGCCCACACCGTAGACATAGCAGTCGCCGCATTCGAGTCCGACGTAGTCTGGAACTACATCTGCCTTTTTCCTTTCATGGGTTTTACCAATCAGGAATACGCTGCTACATTTGCGCGCGCCGTGCTTCAGGCAGTAGGATTTGACTTCTTCGAGGGTATAACCCTGGTCGTAAATATCGTCAACGATAATTACGTTGCGGTCCTTGATTTCATTTTGCGGATAGGCTTTCCATAAAACATCTTTACCGAGCGTCGCGAGCCGGTATCGAGTGGCGTGCACGTAATCGAGCGTTAACGGAAAATTCCAGTGACGCAGCAATTGCCCGGTTAAATAGAGCCCGCCATTCATGACGCAAAGGACCAGCGGAAAATCCTCTTCGCCGTCAGCTTCGACCTTGCGTGCGAGCTCGGCAATAGCCTGCTCGACCGCGTTATCGTCGAACAATAATTCGGCGGTCTGGTGTACTTGCTGGGCTCGGTCTGCATTCATGTCAGGATTTACTTATCGCAACGGGTTCACCAATATGAATTGTCGATGTCGGAAATGCAATCTCGGCGTTGTTTGCCTCGATGATCTCGGCAATGCGCAGCATGACATCCTGCTTGATCTGATGGAATTTTACCCACTGCGTGGTTTTGGTAAAGCAATAGATAAAGAAGTCCACCGATGAATCTGAAAACTCATTGAAGTTAACCATCATGGTTGTATCGGGATCTATTTCGTCGTGGCTTTTAAGCATTGCTTCTACCTCGGCCACGACCTTATCCATGCTGGTCAGGTCGGAATAGCGCAATCCAATAGTTTCATAGATCCGGCGATTCGCCATGCGCGAGGGATTTTCGACAATTATACTGGTGAACACCGAGTTGGGTACATACAAGGGTCGCGATTGAAAATCGCGGATCATCGTTACCCGCCAACCGATGTTCTCCACGGTGCCCTCGATATCGCGATCGGGGGAACGAATCCAGTCACCGATAACAAACGGCCGGTCCAGGTAAACGATCAGCCCGCCGAAGAAATTGGCCAGCAGGTCCTTGGCCGCGAAGCCTACCGCGATACCGCCAATGCCACCCATCGCCAATACGCCCGAGACGCTGAAGCCGAGAGTCTGCAGTATTACCAGGGCGGCAGTAATGATAACCGCCAGGCGCACCAGCTTGCTGATTGCCTGTACGGTATGCTTGTCGACTCGATCCGAATTCTCGCTGTATTCCTGTTCCGCCCCTCGAATTATTCCGAGCAAAAACCAGGTGATACAAACCAGCACCCCAACATCGCGTACGTAATCTGA
>JARFPR010000490.1 GCA_029288195.1 Gammaproteobacteria bacterium
AATACATTTTTGCGTTGCAATATTAGCACTGGTGCGACTTGCAACTTTCACGAACTCGGTATACCTTTGGTCGCCTGTACCACGCTTTAAGATGTGCGACAGAAAGAAAACAAGAAAAGCAGTGGTCATGACAACAACCGACAATTTCCTGAGGACATCAGTAATGAAACGTTTTAACTCTAAAAAATTAGGGCTGGCCGTGTGCGCTGGATTTGCGCTCTCGGTACTGCAGCTTGGACTCGGTTCCCAGGCTTTTGCCATGGACTGTCCGGCGGCAACCGTAGCCGACCCAAAGGGAGTCCCCGCGGGGAAATACCCACAACAGTATGACCTTGCCGAGTTCGAATCACTTGCCAAGTGCAAGCTGTCGTTCAAGGCGAATCCCGATATCGAAAAGCTGAATAAGCAAATTCGCGGTAACCCCGATTTACCGCCGCTGGAGCAGCGTATTCCCGAAGATGCGCTGGTGGTAGCACCCTACGAAAGTATTGGCAAGTACGGCGGTACCTTCGACATGTTGTCGAATGCAACTGAGGCCGGTACTTCTGACTTCCTCGCGGTTCGTCACGTCAACCTGGTGCGTTATTCCGACGATTTGCAGACTATCGTTCCGAACGTTGCCAAGGGCTGGGAATGGAATGATGATTACACCCAGTTGACCTTCTTCCTGCGTAAGGGTCATAAGTGGTCCGACGGTCATCCGTTCACCGCGGAAGATGTCGAATACTGGTATGAAAATCTTTCGTTGAATCCCAATGTATTCGAAAAGCCGAAAAACTACGTGCTGGTTGCCGACAAGCCGATGACAGTCGATGTCATCGATCCGCAAACCGTACGTTTCAACCTGCCGGCACCGAAACCGGGTCTGCTGGTGCATTTCGCTAATTCTTACGCACAGGGTTTTCAGCCCAAGCATTTCCTCGGCAAGTGGGATCCGGAGCTGAATCCTGATGCCGACAAGATGGCGAAGGCCGCCGGATTCGAAAACGGTCTCGAGGTATTATCGAACTACTACGGCAACTCGGACTGGACCGACACGCCGACACCGATGCTGCGCAGTCCGGACAAGGTGGCCAATCTGCCGGCCGACACCATGCCGACGCTTGAGTCGCATATCCTGATTGCAGAGTCCACCGAGGGCCGCCACCTGGTCGCGAATCCGTATTTCTTCCAGGTCGATACCGCCGGTAACCAGTTGCCTTACGTCAGTGAGCAAGACGAGATTTTTGTCAACGAGGACGAGGTTCGCCTGCTCAAACTGGTCAACGCCGAGGCCGACTTCAAGGCGCAATCGCTGCAATTGTCGACCGCGCCGTTGCTGCTGGAAAACCAGGAAAAGGGTAACTACACGGTGCACCTGCGTCCCGAAGTCACGATGACAACCCTCGGCATCAATATGACTCACGAGGACCTGGAAAAACGCAAGGTCTTCGGCGATGTACGCTTCCGCCAGGCCATGTCGGTCGCGATCAATCGTAACGAAATTAACGAGGCCGCCTTCTTCGGCATGGGTGAAAGCAAGCAATATGTTGGTTTCACCGATTCACCCCCGTTCGTTGAAGAAAAATGGAAGCAGTACTATGCACAGTATGATCCGAAGCTGGCCAGCAAACTGTTGGATGAGATCGGTCTGAAGGATCGTGATGGCGACGGTTTCCGCGAGCTGCCCAATGGTGACAAGCTGGTCATCAACCTGCAGTTCTCGGTGCAGGGTGTGGCTGCTGCATTGATGGAACTGGTCGGTCAGCACTGGGGTGCCGTGGGCATCCAGAGTACGGTCAAGGAAGTGACTCCGGATGAATACCGCAGCGCGCAGTCGTCCAACAAGCTCGACGTCACCGTGTGGCGTAACGGCCAGCCGCTCGCGATCGTGCTCGGCACTAACCAGATCTGGGTACCACCGTATCACGACTATTTCACCGTGCGCACCAACATGCTTTGGGCTGAATATGTCGACTCGAACGGTGCCAGTGGCGTCAAGCCGCCGGACTACGCGTATCAGATGATCGATGATATCACCGCGTTCCAGTCGACCCCGGTGGGTACAGCGGAATCGAACAAGCTCGGTGCAAGGCTGGTCGAGAACCTGGTGAAGAACCTGCTGTTTATCGGTGTTGTGCAGGTACCGGCACCGATTTATCACCGTAACGAGGTGCAAAACTTCGTCGAGTACAAGACGCACTCGTTTGAGTACTACCGTTCCTACCCGTACCGTCCCACGCAGTGGTGGCTTGACGAGTAAGAAAGGCTAGTTGACAGAAAAAATGGCTGCGGGCTAGCATTGCCCGCAGCCAAATAACAAATTCTCCCGGGACGAATAACCACGGGAGGAACGCAAGAGGGGGGTGCCAGAAACACCGATGTTCCATTTCCTTCAGTTCGCCGCTACTCGCGCTGCGCTCGCGATCATCACGTTGGTTATGGTGTCGTTCATCGTTTTCAGTTTGATGGAACTGGTACCGGGAGATTGTGCCGAGCGCTATCTCGCTTTCAAGAATACCCAGGGCAGCCAGATATCGGTTGCCGACATCGATGCCGAGCGTGTTCGTCTGGGGCTGGATAAACCCTACGTGGTGCGCTGGGGCAAGTGGATTGTCAACGCCTTCCGCGGGGAATTTGGCGATAGCTGTATTCTGCGACTCAATATCTCGCAACTGCTGGGAGAAAAGTTCTGGATCAGCCTCGCAATCTGTCTGACCTCGTTACTGATCGCCTATCTGATTGCAATACCCGTGGGCATTATCTCGGCTACCTCGAAAAGCCCAGTCGTCAATAACAGCCTGCGCCTCGTCAGCTACCTCGGTC
>JARFPR010000541.1 GCA_029288195.1 Gammaproteobacteria bacterium
CAATGCTTCGCGATCGTACTGCAGGTTGGATCAGGGGTGTTGTTTTTCATGCGCAACATCGACGACATCGGCAACACGGCATGGCTCAATCCGGCTTTTCTCGGCGGTGTTTTCATCGCACTCGGTGCTTTCATTTCTGCGCGCATGCTTTACCTGCAGGCGCCTGGTTTCAAGTTGAGACTGCTACACGTTCCGTTTTACATCTGGGCAATGGCCTGGTGGTTGATCAGCGCACTGGTACAGATCGATGAATACGCCCAGCATCAAATCAGCGCCTGGCTATTATTGTTTGGCGCAACTGCAGCATTACTGGTCTACCTTGACCGCTTGCGCGAGTGGAACTGGATGCCGGCAGCGATAAACGCCGCATTGTTGTTGCCGGTACTGATGCTGATTGCACTTTATTCGCTGTTTGACAACGACCATATCCTGGTCATACCCGATCTTTATTTCTGGATTGCGGTACTGGGGACTAGTTACTGGATAATCGAGAAACTCGAAACCATGACCTGGCCATCCTGGGTCAATATTGCGGCGCATACCGGCCTGGTAGTATTTACTGCACTGATTCTGTCATTCGAACTGGTGTGGATTTTTGAAACCAAACTGGACCTTCCCGGGCAGGGATACTACGCGGTATTTGCAGTGATACCGCTAATCGCACTGCGGGTCGCGCAAATCGAAGTTTTGCCGGCGATCAAACGCATCGGCCCTGCCCTGCAGCTGAGCCTGATCGGCACGTTGTCGGTCCTGCTGCTGTTGTGGAACCTGGTCATCAACCTGACCAATAGTGGCGACCCGGCACCGCTTCCATACATCCCGTTTATCAATCCGGTCGATCTAACGCAGATAGTTTTCTTTGTGCTGGTGCTGGACAGTTTGAAGCTGGTAAAACCTTCGATGAAAATTCAGCGTGATCATATCGGTGTCATCCTCGCTGGTTTGTGCTTCGTCTGGTTGACCGCTGTACTGATCCGCAGCATGCACCACTACCTCGACATTGGTTTTGACCTGTCGGCAATGTCAGTCGACACCCGGGTACAGTCCGCAATCTCGATCCTGTGGACTGTTATCGGCATGGGCGCAATGCTGTTCGCTTCGCGCAACAAGCTACGACCGCTATGGATTGTCGGCGCAGCACTAGTCGGTGTCGTGTTGGTAAAAATGTTCTTTATCGATCTCGGTGCCAGCGGCACCGTCGAACGCATCGTCTCCTTCCTCGTGGTTGGCAGCCTGCTGGTCGCCACCGGATATTTTTCACCGATCCCAGAAAAATACTCGGATCCGGACGAGAAGATGGTAGGGTCGTCGCATGCATAAAATTCTGTTGCCGATGATATTGCTAACGCTGGCCGGCGCGGTAAATGCAGAAATCAACCCGGAAGATTACGCTTACCGGGCACGGCTCAGTGAAACTGATCAAGCGTTACAGCGTGTTCTGTTGCCAATCGATGTCATTATCAACCTGACGCATTCCGATCTGAGCGACCTGGCAGTTTTTAATCTCGACGGTAAACAACTGCCGCATGCGATTACGCGCACTCCGATAACAGTCATCGATCACGACCTGCAGCTTAGGTTTCGTGAATTTGACAGTTTTCAGCAACAGAATTCGAAAACCGTAACAACTCGCGAGCAAACCCAACAGGCGGATTCACTGTCGGAACTGCAGACTACTGAAACCATTGCGGTGCAGTCTTTGCGCAAGGACTACCTGATTGAACTATCGGTAGACGATAAAATACCCGACTTCGACCGCATCGAACTGACCTGGGCACACGAGCCCGCGGGTCAAATACTTGAAGTCAGGGTCGAAGCCGGCAATGAACTCGATAAACTGCGCGTGATCAAGGCAGGTAAGAGCCTGACCAACCAGGAATCAGAAGATCTCAGCTGGCGCAGCATCACGGGTATTCCGCGCAACAGGAAATACCTGCGCCTGACCCCGGTCAACGACGTAACCAGCTTCGAATTGCAAAACGTTAGAGGACATTACCGTGAAATCGAAGACGCGCCGGTACAGAC
>JARFPR010000007.1 GCA_029288195.1 Gammaproteobacteria bacterium
GGATCAGGGACAGTGTGTGGTGGGTAGTTTGACTGGGGCGGTCTCCTCCGAAAGAGTAGCAGAGGAGCGCGAAGGTACCCTCGGCACGTTTGGAAATCGTGCTATGAGTGCAATGGCATAAGGGTGCTTGACTGCGAGACAGACACGTCGAGCAGGGTCGAAAGACGGTCATAGTGATCCGGTGGTTCTGTATGGAAGGGCCATCGCTCAACGGATAAAAGGTACTCCGGGGATAACAGGCTGATACCGCCCAAGAGTTCATATCGACGGCGGTGTTTGGCACCTCGATGTCGGCTCATCTCATCCTGGGGCTGAAGCAGGTCCCAAGGGTATGGCTGTTCGCCATTTAAAGAGGTACGCGAGCTGGGTTTAGAACGTCGTGAGACAGTTCGGTCCCTATCTGCCGTGGGCGTTTGAGAATTGAGGGAAGCTGCTCCTAGTACGAGAGGACCGGAGTGGACGAACCCCTGGTGTTCCGGTTGTCACGCCAGTGGCATTGCCGGGTAGCTATGTTCGGAAAGGATAACCGCTGAAAGCATCTAAGCGGGAAGCCCCTCCCAAGATTAGTTCTCACTAGACTCTTGAAGTCTCTGAAGGTCCGTCGAAGACTACGACGTTGATAGGCCAGGTGTGGAAGCACAGTAATGTGTGTAGCTAACTGGTACTAATTGACCGTGCGGCTTGACCATATAACACCCAAACAACTTTATGTTGTGTGTTATGTCGCGTCATACCGATGCAACATTGACTTTATTACAGTATTCAAATTCAGGGTTTCGGAGCAATCCGGAACTCATAACCGAATTGCTTGGCAACCATAGCGTTCTGGACCCACCTGATCCCATCCCGAACTCAGAAGTGAAACGGAATAGCGCCGATGATAGTGTGGGGTCTCCCCATGTGAAAGTAGGTCATTGCCAGGCATTAAACTTCAAAACCCCGTACCTTAGGTACGGGGTTTTTTTTATATCGTGGGGCAATGACCTACGTAGGTCAGACAAGGCGTTCGCTAGCGCTCACGGGGCCCGCTGCAGCCAGGGCATTCGCTTTGCTCATGGGCTGGGCTTTTGCCAGGCATTAATTCGAAAGCCCTGTAGCGTTGCTACGGGCACTATTTTTAGCGGTGGAAAAATCAATCAACTTTTCATAGTTGTTATTGCAACTGCTCAGTCGCCGTGAGTTCGATCCCCAATGCGCGCAACTGGTTCTCGATCACCGGGTCGCGGCTATTGAGCCAGCGCTGGTACAGAGCCAGTACCTCCTCGGTAGTCAGGTGCTGGTTGCGGGAGCAGGCGTTAGCGACCATCTCCAGCATACGGGTGAAGGTATTGGCCAACTCGGCGAAGATGTGTCGGTTCGCTTTGGCGTTGTCAGCCAGGTAGTCGTAGGCGCTGCCGCCCATGCCGATGAAGTAGTCCTGTAGTATGCCATGGCGGGTGAAGCGTTGCGGAAACAAGGCGCCGAGAAAAAGCGCCATATCGCCCAGTTGTTGCAGCATCAGGCAGCGCTCGCGGGTGTTGTCGGCCTCGATGGCATCGCTGTAGAGCAGTGCCAGAGGGCGCAGCGTCATTTGCCCGCCCTGGTAGGCAAATAGTTGTTCACTGCGACCGAAGCGCTCCAGCAGGCTGCCCAGGTACCAACAGGTGTCCTCGTGGGGCGGTGGACGAAAACGCTTTGCATAGCGGGTCAGGCGCTTGCTGAAATAACTCGAAAGCGAGGTTTCCGTGATGGTCTGTTGCTGCTGATCAATACGCATGGACACCTCCGAACGCCATACCATTCATTCAACTATAGGCTAAAAATCGCATGTTTATCAATGGAGTCCGGATCATAACGCTCCCACCAAACGGTTTGCCAGGGCTACCAGGGTCTTGCGGGCGAGTATTCGCGACCCCTGTCAGACTGGTAAACTGCCGACGTGACTTGAATTGAAAGTCATTACAGTCCCACCGGGTTCGAGCATCTCGAAGCTGTCGTGAATCTCGCCTCGTTCAATGCCACCGGGATCCAGACCTAGCTCGGTGTAATACGCGTGGGTAGCGTCAAGGTCCTCGACCATCAAATCAAAATCTCCCTTGATAAGAGTCGATTCCGAGTCGCTGGTCAGGACAAGGTGGGTACCACCTCTCATTTCCAGCACCGCAAACTCGTCACCGCCAGCAACCAGGCGCATTCCCAGTAGCTGCATGAACTCGCTGGAAGCGGTGACTTGCGGGGTGTACATGGCTACGTGTCCGACCCAGACCGGGGGCCGTGTGCCATTAGTATTCATTGGCTGATTTATCCTGTTTTCCCGCTAGCGCCTGATACCGCCTTCTGAACCAGCGGCACTAAAGATTCAGGCAGCCTGATTGCTCCGGACAAGGCGAATTCGTGGGCATTACCGGACATTTTATTCCAGGTTTTCTGAATGATTTCGATCCATTTATCCTCGGTATAGTCGGGGTGCTTGCCGACAAACTCGAGCATATAGTGCTCCATGAAGACCAGGTCAGTGACATCTTCCAGTAACTGGGTATCAGGATTACCCTTGATATTTTTCTTTGCCACCGCGTTTCTGGCACGCTCGGTCTCCGCTTCGTCAAAGCCCGCCTGGAGCATCAGCTCTGCTGCCCGGTTGGCCTGAATCTTGTACAGGTCCTTGCGCCATTTCAGGTAGCCGATGCGGTCCATCGGGTAAGCATCGCGCGGCGATTTCCAGCGTTCGATATGCTGCGCCCGAATCGCGAGTTTCATTGCGTCATCGGCTTCGGGTTTATAACGCTCAAGCATATCCGACATGCGCTCCGAATATAGCAGCTCCTTGGGCCATTCTTTACCGTCAGCGGTCACCTGGTTGGGGTCGACACTGTTGGCAGCATCGATGAGCCCCCGGGCCACTTCGTAAGTTGATTGTTTCTCAGACATAGCAGTAATCCAGATATCCTGGTTATTTGAATCGGGGGATTATACCCAAGCAGATAATACTATTTAACCTCGCTTGGCCGTATTGGCACCGAATTTTTCAATAGCGCTCGAAAAAATCGATTGCGCGGCTGTAGCGATCGGTTGACATTCCTTTGAAATGTTTCGCCAGATCAATATACTGCGCTGCTGTTCTGTGGTTTTAATGATTCCCTCATTCTCGAAGGTTTCGCTAATAGCGAAATTTCAGCGCTAGATAAAACTACTGCTCTACTTGGTATCGAGGACTAAGCAATCCGAAACCCGTAACACCCTAACGCAACAGGAAATAGTTAATGGCCGAAATTCATAGAGAAAGGGTAATCGACGTACACCACTGGTCGGATACCCTGTTTACGATAAAAACCACTCGTGATCGTTCCCTGCGGTTTCGCAACGGTGAATTTGCGATGATGGGAATCGAAGTCGAAGGTAAGCCGTTGATGCGTGCCTACAGTATGGCAAGTGCAAACTATGAAGACCACCTGGAGTTTTATAGTATCAAGGTTCAGGAGGGGGCACTTACGTCACGCTTGCAACATATCGTTGCAGGCGATGAAATACTGGTCAGCAAAAAGCCCACGGGAACATTATTGTGGGATCGGCTGCGCCCTGGAAAGCATCTTTATTTGCTCAGTACCGGAACCGGGCTGGCGCCATTTCTTTCG
>JARFPR010000097.1 GCA_029288195.1 Gammaproteobacteria bacterium
GATGACGATATTGTCGATTGGCTTAAAAAAATGGGTATTGAAATTCTGCCGGCCACTTTCGAAGAAACCATGGCGCTGGGCTGTAACGTGGTCGCACTTGGAAATGACAAGGTTTTATCCACGCTGTTGGCAAAAGACCTGAATCAGAAAATGCGTGCCATCGGGCTTGAGGTCTACGACCCGGATATGACGATGTTTACCTGGGCCGGCGGCGGTGTTCATTGCATGTGCCAGCCCTTGCGGCGCGATCCAGCCTGACCCTTGCGGTCACGGAACCGGCCAGCCCACATGCGAAATTTGCAATGAAAACCTGGCGTTCACCGAAGATAACAGTGCGCGAGGATACGCTTGCCGGACGCGGAGTGATAGCGATTGCGGATATCGCCAAAGACGAAATCGTCGCAATCAAGGCCGGCCATATTATTACCCGTAGCGACCTCGATCAGGCAACCGCCGAGGCCGGGGATATGGCGTTGCAAATTGATGATGACTTTTACCTGGCGCCACGTACCGCCGATGATGTCGACGACATGTCGGTGTTCATCAATCACTCCTGTGATCCGAACGTTGGTTTTCGTGGGCAGGTGGTCTATGTCGCGATGCGCGACATCAAGACAGGGGAGGAATTGTGTCACGATTACTCGATGGAACGTTCCGACGATTATGCGCTTGATTGCCATTGCGGAAGTGCGCTGTGTCGCGGTAAGGTAACCGGCCAGGACTGGAAAATGCCCGAGTTACAGCAACGCTACGGGGATTATTTTTCAATTTACATCAGGAACAAGTTTCAGCGAGGATAGGCTTATGGGTGCCCCAGCCGACCAGGTAGCAGATCAATCCATTTTATTGCGGCAAGACAGCGATGGTATTACCACGCTGACGCTGAATCGTCCTCAGCAATACAACGCACTTTCAGGAGAGATGCTGACCGAACTGCAAACCGCACTCGACGATATTGGACAGGATGATTCGATTCGTGTCGTCATAATCGCTGCTAGCGGCAAGGCTTTTTGTCCGGGCCATGACTTGAAAGAAATGCGTTCCAGCGAGGAACGCGAGTTTCACCAGGCGCTGTTTAACCAGTGCAGCAAGATGATGCTGACGATTAACCGGTTGCAGCAGCCCGTGATTGCCTGCGTCAACGGGATTGCGACCGCCGCCGGTTGCCAGCTGGTCGCGAATTGCGATCTCGCGGTTGCGTCCGAAGAAGCACGCTTTGCAGTTTCGGGGATTAACGTTGGCCTGTTTTGCTCGACCCCGGCAGTACCGTTGAGTCGTAACATGGGCCGCAAGCAGGCCATGCATATGCTGCTCACCGGGGATTTTATTTCGGCCCAGACCGCGCAACAGTATGGGCTGCTTAACGAAGTTGTTCCCGCAAATGAGCTCGAGCAGGCGACGACAACTCTGGCGCAGAAAATCGTCTCCAGGTCGGCGCATGCGATCAAGCTCGGCAAGGATATGTTTTACCAGCAATTACCGATGGATTTGTCCGACGCCTATGCTTATGCCGCTGAAAGGATGACCTGTAACATGGATTCGCATGATGCACGCGAAGGTATCGATGCATTTATCGAGAAACGCAAACCCGAATGGAAAGGCCGCTAAACGAAATGAATGCTGATAGTCAGTACTCGAGGGATCTGGATAAAAATGAGGCCAACTATACGCCGCTATCGCCAATCACGTATATCGAGCGGGCGGCTTCGGTTTACCCCGATCACCCGGCGCTGATCTACGGTGCCAGGCAGCAAACCTGGGCCCAGACCTACGCCAGGTCCTGTCGCTTCGCCTCGGCGCTGCAGAAACACGGCTTGCAGCAGGACGAAACCGTAGCCCTGATGCTGCCCAATGTTCCGGCGATGTACGAGGCTCATTTTGCGATTCCGATGGCGGGTGGCGTGATCAACGGGCTTAATATCCGGCTTGATGCCGACGCCATCGCGTTTCAACTCAAACACGGCAATGCGAAAGTACTGTTAACCGACCGCGAGTTTTCAGACACCATAAAAGCGGCTGTTTCCCAACTTGAAAACAAACCCCTGGTTATCGATGTCGATGATCCCGAATTTAGCGGCGGTGATTTTATCGGCGATTATGAATACGAAGATTTTCTTAACCAGGGTGATGTCGAGTTCAGGTGGCAACTGCCGCAGGATGAATGGCAGGCGATCGCGCTTGGTTACACCTCGGGCACCACCGGAGATCCCAAGGGCGTGGTAACCCATCATCGTGGTGCTTACCTGAACGCGGTATCGAATGTACTTGGCTGGGATATGGGTGCTCATCCGGTTTACCTGTGGACTTTACCCTTGTTTCACTGCAATGGCTGGTGTTTTCCGTGGACCATCGCCGCCTTGAATGGAACCAATGTGTGTCTGCGTGCGGTCAGGGCGGATGATATCTTCAATGCAATCAAGCAGCACAAGGTTACCCACCTTTGCGGTGCTCCGATCGTCATGAATCTGATGGCCAATGCCGATGAGGAATTGAAAGCGGGCGTCGATCACCAGGTCAATATTATGACAGCTGCTTCGGCGCCACCGCCGGCGGTGCTCGAGGCGATGCAGAAACTGAATTTCAAGGTGACGCATGCCTACGGCCTGACGGAAGTGTACGGGCCGGCCGTGGTTTGCGCCTGGCACCGAGAATGGGATGAGTTATCGCTGGCCGAGCAGGCCGGGATGAAAGCGCGCCAGGGCGTGCGCTACCCGATGCTGGAGGAACTCGTGGTCATGGATCCCGAGACCATGAAACCGGTGCCGCGTGATGGCGAGACCATCGGTGAAATCATGTTCAGGGGCAACATCGTCATGAAGGGGTATCTTAAAAATCCCCGTGCCAGTGAAGAAGCCTTTGCAGGGGGTTATTTCCACAGTGGCGATCTCGCGGTTTGTCATGAAGACGGCTATATCCAGATCATGGACCGTTCCAAGGACATCATCATTTCCGGGGGAGAAAATATTTCCAGCATCGAAGTTGAGGGTACACTGTATCGCCATCCCGCTGTTCTCGAAGCCGCTGTCGCCGGCATGCCTGACGAGAAGTGGGGCGAAACGCCGTGCGCGTTTGTAACCCTGCGCGATGACGCGGGTGAAGTGAACGAGCAGGAAATTATCGATTTTTGTCGCGCTAACATGGCGCATTTCAAGGCACCGCGGAAGGTGGTATTTGGGCCCCTGCCGAAAACCTCAACCGGCAAAATACAGAAATTTGTATTGCGCGAAAACGCCAGGCAGCTATGAACGACATCAATACTCTGCGTCGTATTCTCATTGAGAACAAGCGCGTCGCCATTGTCGGGCTTTCCGCCGACTGGTCCAGACCGAGCAATTTCGTCGGCAAATACCTGCTTGAGCATGGTTTTGAGGTTATCCCGGTAAACCCGAAATACGATGAGATTCTGGGGCAGAAATGTTATGCCGATTTAAAAGACATCCCGACCCCGGTAGACATGGTCGATCTGTTCCAACGTTCTGATCGAATTCCGCCGTTTGTCGATGATGCAATTGAAATTGGGGCCAAAGTGGTGTGGATGCAGCTTGGTATTGTCAACGAGGAGGCGGCACAAAAAGCACGCGACGCTGGACTCGAGGTTGTTATGGACCGTTGCGTGAAAATCGAGTATGCGCGCCTGTTCGGAGGGCTGAATACGGCCGGCGTCGATACCGGCGTCATTTCGGCGCAACGACCAACGATATTTAACCGTTAAGCGGAGCAGGCCATGGCAGACCGAAAATTTGGAATCGAAACCCGGTGTTTACATGCGGGCCAGATCCCGGATCCGATTACCGGTGCACGCGCGGTTCCGATTTACCAGACCACGTCATACGTGTTCGATGATGCCGAGCATGCCGCGAGCCTGTTTAACCTGCAAACTTTCGGCAATACCTATGTGCGTCTGACCAATCCGACCACCGCGGTGTTCGAGGAGCGCATGGCATCGCTCGAAAACGGCCGCGCCGCGCTCGGGGTTAGTTCGGGCATGGCGGCACAGATGACCGCTATCCTGACGCTGATGCAACAGGGTGACGAACTGGTGTCGGCAAAAACGCTTTACGGTGGCACTTTTTCGCAATTCGATGTGACCTTTCGCAAGATGGGGATCGAGACGACATTTGTCGATTCGGACGATCCGGAAAACTTCCGCAAAGCAATCACCTCTAAAACCAAGGCAGTTTATGCCGAAACCATCGGCAACCCGACCAATAACATAATCGATATCGAAGCTATCGCCGCGATCGCACACGATGCCGGCATCCCATTGATCGTCGACAGTACCTTTGCCACGCCGTACCTGTGCAAACCGATTGATTTCGGCGCCGATATCGTGGTGCATTCGGCAACCAAGTTTATCGGTGGACACGGTACCAGCATGGGTGGCGTCATGATCGAGTCGGGCAAGTTTGATTGGGACAACGGTAACTTCCCGGGTATGACCGAACCCTCGGCCGGATATCACGGCATCCGTTTTTATGAAACCTTTGGCGATTTCGGTTTCACCATGAAAGCCCGCTGCGAAACCCTGCGCACGCTTGGACAGGCGATGAGCCCGTTCAACGCCTTCATGATGCTACAGGGCATCGAGACCCTGCCGGTACGCATGGACCGCCATTGTGCCAACGCAATCGGGGTGGCGGAGTTTCTGCGCGAACACCCGGCAGTCGGCTGGGTTAATTTCGCAGGGCTGGAAGATAATCCCTACCAGCCACTGGTAAAGAAATACCTGCCGAAGGGGGCGAGCTCGATTCTGACCTTCGGTGTCAACGGTGGCGCAGCGGCTGGCGAAAAGTTTATCAACAGTGCCCAGTTTATGAGTCACCTCGCCAATGTCGGTGATGCGCGCACGCTGATTATTCATCCGGCATCGACCACCCACCGCCAACTCAGCGAAGAACAGCAAATCGCGGCCGGGGTAACCCCGGACATGGTGCGCATCTCGGTCGGGCTCGAAACCCTCGACGATATTTTGTGGGACCTCGACCAGGCGCTCAATCTTTCTCAATCCTAGGGCTGAAATCTCGCGGCATCGTTTGCAATTCCAGAAGAGCTATCTCGGGATTACGCACCCAAAAGCCGCTCCCAACCGGCGCTAGCGCCGGTTGGTCCATCCATGGAATCGCTTGGCGCCCGATATGTCGGATCACGGCATCCATGCCTCGCTACACTTTTGGGTGCGTAATCCCGAGATAGCTCCCTGAAAGGTACGTGGCCGAAAAGGTGACATGTTGAATACCTTGACTGTGCTAGGCTCAGGGATAAGATAATTTATTGAATTGATGGGAGAATGCTATGCCCTGGTGGGGATGGATGATTGTTGGCGCATTACTGCTCGGTTCAGAGCTGTTAATTGTCGACGCGGGATTTTACCTGGTATTCATCGGTATCGCGGCGGCCATTACCGGGCTGGTCGAGCTCGCCGGGCTTGGCCTCGAGCCCTGGGTGCAATGGATACTATTCTCCGTTATTGCGCTGATATTAATGGTGTTTTTTCGCAAAAAGCTTTACGCCAAGTTGCGTGGTTCCGGTATCGGCTACGAAACCGGGCCAAAGGGTGAAATTGTGACAGTTGAACAATCCCTGCAACCTGGCGAAACTGGGCGTCTTGCTTATCGTGGCACCGAGTGGACCGTGGTCAATACCAGCGAACAGGCTTTCGAGCAGGGGCAGCATGTGCAGATCAGCAGTGTAGATGGGCTTACGCTGAAACTCGACACCGTTAAAACTCACGAATAATGGAGAACATCATGTACGGTAATTTTGCCTTCTGGGTATCAATTGCGACCGCAATCGTCGTCATTCTTATTATCTTCAAGACCGCGGTAGTAGTACCGCAACAAAGCGCGTTCGTCGTTGAAAGTCTCGGTAAGTACAGCCGTACGCTACGCGCGGGTTTTCACATACTGATACCTTTCATCGAGCGTGTGGCCTATCGGCATAGTTTAAAAGAACTGGCAGTAGATATTCCCGAGCAAGTCTGTATCACCAACGATAATGTCCAGGTTGGAGTCGATGGCGTGCTGTACCTGCAGGTAATGGACCCGGAGCGGGCTTCCTACGGAATTTCCGACTTCTCTTTTGCGATTTCACAACTTGCGCAAACCACCTTGCGTAGTGAAATTGGCAAGATTGCGTTGGATCGAACCTTCGAAGAACGCTCGATGATCAATGCGAACGTCGTCTCTGAACTCGACAAGGCATCGGATCCCTGGGGTGTCAAGGTGCTACGTTATGAAATCAAGAACATCAATCCGCCACATGACGTACTCACCGCAATGGAAAAGCAGATGCGCGCTGAACGTGAAAAGCGTGCGGTGGTCCTGACCTCGGAAGGTGAGCGGGATGCCAAGATCAACGAGGCGGAAGGCGAGAAGCAGCGCGTGATCAAGGAATCCGAGGCTGCCAAGCAGCAGCAGATCAACGAAGCCGAGGGTGAAGCCCAGGCGATCCTGGCGGTCGCCACCGCAACCTCTAAAGGACTTTACCGGGTTGCGCAATCCCTGGTTGTCGAGGGTGGCGATGCTGCGATGCAACTGCGCGTCGCGGAGGCATATATCACGCAGTTCGGCAACCTGGCAAAGGAAGGCAATACCCTGGTCGTACCGTCGAATCTGACCGACCTGTCCTCGATGATCGCACTGGCTACCACCATCGCCAAAAAGGAACCACCCGGGGCAGTTTAATTGGGCGACAGGTTTGACCTGGTTATCTTCGATTGCGACGGTGTGCTGGTCGATAGCGAGCGCGTCGCCAATGAGGTATTCGCAGGCGTACTGGAAGAGGTTTGCGGCCTGCAGTTTACGCTCGAGGATATGTTCGATACCTTTGTCGGGCACTCGCGTGACCAGTGTTTACAAAAGATCGAAGCACTGATCGGCGAACCACCCCCACCCGAACTGGACCAACGCTACCAGCAGGATATCAACCGGGCACTGGCCGAATCGGTCGCTGCGATCGACGGTATCGAAACCGTGCTGGAACAATTGGCCCTGCCCTGTTGCGTCGCGTCGAGTGGATCGCACGAAAAGATGCAGATGACGCTCGGCAAAACCGACCTGATACGGTTTTTTCCCGGCAAAATCTTCAGTACCAGCGATGTCGAACGCGGCAAGCCACATCCCGATATCTACCTGCATGCCGCCCGGACCATGGGCATCGATGATCCCGAGCGCTGCCTCGTCATCGAGGACAGCCCCATCGGCGTCACTGGCGCAGTAGCAGCAGGCATGAACGTGTTCGGTTTCGCCGAACTGATGCCTGCGCCCAGACTCCACGCCAGCGGTGCCCACCTCGTCTTCGAGCGCATGCACGACCTCCCCGACCTCATCGCCACCCACTCCCCTGGTAGCGAGTAAAGTCATACCCGACCAGCGCGGCCCGCTTAGCGCCGGTCCGACGTATCGGGATCTTGCAATGAGAGCAAAATAGAAACAATACCCTGCGTTTTGAACGCCGGGTTGGGTTAATGCTTGCGAAAGCCGCTCCCAACTGGCGCAAGCGCCAGTTGGCCCATCCATGGGATCGCTTGGAGCTCGGCATCCCTGCCTCGCTACACTTTCGCAAGCATTAACCCAACCCGGCTTGTACTGATATTTGTAAGGTTAAGTTTTTGGAACTTCATGACTCAGATTTCCGATTTTTTTGACAAAGCTTCTTCTGAGCCAGTCCGGCAGAGAGCCTGCAAAAGTGTCGCGAGGCAGGACGCCGAGCGCCAAGCGGTTCCAGGGAGGGACCGACCGGCACCTGTGCCGGTCGGGAGCGTCTTTTGCGGGCTCTCTGCCGGACTGGCGTTGGGCTAGTAATTTTGGAAAAGGGGGATTATTGCGCTAGAATGCGCGCCCTTTTTGCTATTATGACTGGTTATGGAGTTTAACAAGCGTTTCGATGTGATCGTGGTTGGCGGCGGGCATGCGGGTACCGAAGCCGCGCTTGCGGCTGCGCGCATGGGTGTCGAGACGCTACTGCTGACGCATAACGTCGAGACCCTGGGGCAAATGTCCTGTAACCCGGCGATTGGTGGTATCGGCAAAGGACATCTGGTCAAGGAAATCGATGCGCTCGGCGGTGAAATGGCGCTCGCCGCGGACAAGGCCGGCATCCAGTTCAGAACATTAAATCGCCGCAAGGGTCCAGCGGTGCGCGCGACGCGTGCCCAGGCTGACCGGCAACTGTATCGCATGGCGATTCGAGAAAAGCTCGAAAATCAGCCGGGATTATCGATATTCCAGCAACCCGTGGTCGACCTGCTTGAAAATGGCGATGCTATTGAAGGCGTGGTGACACAAATGGGGCTGCATTTTTATGCACCTTGCGTGGTACTGACGGTGGGTACCTTTCTCGAT
>JARFPR010000111.1 GCA_029288195.1 Gammaproteobacteria bacterium
TCCTCAGCAAGATATCGTCCGCTGCCGCAACCGGTGAATTACCCGGCAGTCGTTGAACAACACCTGCGTCATTCACAATAAACTGCAGATCATCACAAAGATCGATAAATTGAAACACCGTTTCAAGCAGGTGATAGCCGTCATCGCGACGCCCAATGATATTGAGCATGAGATTAAGCTTTGCCGGCGAGTGCAGTAGCAGCGAATTGGCCATGCTAGTTAAATTCGGGAAAAAGATCGGATCCGGAATCACCCTGTTCAGCTGGCTGCCAGCGTTCTACGATCAGCCTGACGGTTATTGTATCGCTTACCAGTTCAATCTTACGCGGCAACCACGAATCTTCCTGTTGCGCGAAGTAGTCGAGGTAGCTGATGTCCCATTGATCCTGTTTAATGGATCTGGTGCGCCCATCCGCCTTCACGCGATGCGAATAGTCGCTCCCGGGCCGTGGCATTCCGCGAATCCAGTAGTCGAGCCCGCTGATCGGCAGCGACCAGCCAATTACATCCTCCAGTAATGCTTCAGCAGTAAGATTCTCGAAAACCTGCCCATCGGGCAGCTTTAATCGATAGGCTTCACCCGGTTCGGATTCAATACGAAAAACACCCTGCCCGAATGGTGCTTCCAGCAGCATCATGAAACGGTCGGGGTCTCGCTGCCAGCGAATACCGATGTTATAGGCCTCGGCTTCAAGTTTAATGACCGCCCTGGAACGCATATCCCAGTCATTGTACTGGGCCATTAACTGTTGCTGGCCGGCCCAAAGTGCCTGTGCCTGCCGTTGCTCGGAAAGGTTACCAAATTGGCTACAACCAGCGATTGCCAAAACGGCGCAAGCAAAGGATACGTGACGCAACAAGCTGCAGAG
Source organism: Gammaproteobacteria bacterium (assembly GCA_029288195.1). Taxonomy (GTDB): domain Bacteria; phylum Pseudomonadota; class Gammaproteobacteria. The sequence continues at coordinate 870 of JARFPR010000111.1, forward strand.
GAATGTCAGGGGATAAATCGCTGCATGACTTCCTGCAGCATGGGATCGTTGGGAGATTTTTCGAGCGCTTCTTTCCAAATGCTGGTCGCTTCTTCCTGGTTACCGCTAACCCAGAGAACCTCACCGAGATGCGCGGCAATCTCAGCATCGTTGAAATGCGATAGCGCCTTGCGTAACAGGCTGATGGCCTTGTCATACTCGCCCAGGCGATAATGCACCCAACCCCAGCTATCGATGATGGCGGCATCGTCAGGCATTATTTCAATGGCGCGTTTGATGTAACCGTAGGCTTCTTGATAACGATCGGTTTGATCGGCAAGCGTAAAACCCAGCGCGTTAAGTGCATGGGCGTTGTCCGGCTCGGTTTTCAAAATGGTGCGTATATCTGCCTCGAGCAGATCAATACGCCCCAGTTTTTCAGCCACCAGTGCCCGCGAATACAGCAGATCGCTATTACCGGGCACGATACCAAGGGCCGTATTAAAAACCTCTAACGCCTGCTGGTAACGTCGCGCACTGCGCAACAGCTCTCCCTTGGTGATATATATCCGCACCAGCGATCCATCTGACTGGCTGCCCTTAAGCATCGCGTCAAGGTGCTCAATGGCCTCCTCGGTGCGGCCCGAGATTCCGAGCATATCGGCAATACGCAGCCGCGCGTCAAACTTATATTCTCCAACGTGCACCTCCCGGTACCAGTCGATTGCAGCATCATATTGTTTGCGATTCTCGTATATGCGCCCAAGATAATACTGCGCTTCGCCCTCGCGCTGCTTGAGCCTGACCAGCATCATCATGTACTTTTCTGCATCGTCCAGACGCTGCGACTCGAGCGACAACAGGCCAAGCGTGAAAAGCAATTCACCATCTTCTGGCGAGGCCTGGTGGAGTTTTTCAAATTCTCTGCGCGCTTTTTCATACTCCTTGATATCGACCAGCAAGCGTGCGTAGGTAAGCCGTAAATCCTGATCATCGGGATTATTTTCCACCGCCTTTTGCAGGCTTACCACGGCTTCGTCAGATCTGCCCAGCCTGAGTAAAACCCTGGCGCGGGCGGAATGCACGCCCTCTATTTCGATCAGTGCAATCGAGCGATCGAAGTATTTAAGCGCCTCTTCGGGGCGTCCGTTTTGCGCGGCCAACATGGCATGCACATACTGCGCATAGGCGCGAGATGGATTTTCTTTGGCAAGGCGTTGGGTCACGGCAAGGACCGTGTTGGCATTTTTCTCGCGCGCCAACAATCCGAGCAGCGGTGGAAATAACTGGGAGTCTTCCAGTTCGCTGGTCTGAATCAAGCTATTGATATAGTTAAATGCTTCGGGAATATTGTCCTGACGAATATAGATCGCGGCAATTACCTGGCGCGATTCGACTCGTTCAGGATCCAGTTCGATCCAGCGTTCTGCCGCCTCGATCGCGGCTTCAAGGTCTTGTCCGTATACCGCAACTCGCACCGCGCGTTCGGCTATGTCGGGATTTTTCTGTGATTTCGCAAGATCAAGATAATGCTTGATCGCAAGCTCTGTATCACCCTGGTTTAAGGCGATTTCGGCTACCATCAGTGCATAAGAGGCATCGGCTACCGCGTCTTGCTGTGTGCCCAGGGTATTTATCTGAACCGCCTGGGATTCGAGCGGCGCCGGAGATTTCGATGATATCTGCGGTAAACCGGCACAAGCCGCAACCAGCAGGCTCATCAAGACAAAAGCAGGACGAATTATAAGCTTGAAAAAATTCAATCTGATATCCACAAGAGAATTTACAATAAGTGTAGCATTTCAGTATAGGATTGTATTTAGCATGATTTGTTCCGCGAATGTTGTATTTGGCAGGTTTATGCCCGAAAATTGACTGTTGGCACGGAACCTTCCCTGAACATGGCCTTATTGTCGCTTGGCATTAATCATTTAACCGCACCGGTTGATATACGAGAAAAAGTCGCATTTGCACCCGAGCAAATGCGCCATGCTTTGCACGAACTACAGGACATTCCCGCGGTAAATGAATCGGTTATTGTGTCGACCTGTAATCGCACCGAAATATATTGCGACACATCCTCGGATTGCAGCGATACAATCACGCACTGGCTCACAGCCCATCACGGCATCAACGAAAATGGCCTTGCTCCTTTTATATATCAACATAGTGATCGGGAAGTCGCACGTCACCTGTTTCGCGTTGCTTCCGGACTTGATTCGATGGTGCTTGGGGAGCCCCAGATCCTGGGACAGCTCAAGGAATCTTATGATCAGGCACGTGGCGGAAACTCGGTTAACTCGATTCTTGACCGCCTGTTCCAGCACTCGTTCAGCGTTGCCAAGCGGGTACGCACCGACACCGAGATCGGGTCCAACCCGGTATCGGTTGCGTTCGCCGCGGTCAGCCTGTCGAAGCAGATTTTCGGCAAGCTTAATGAATTACACGCCCTGCTAATCGGTGCCGGTGAAACCATAGAACTGGTTTCCCGTCATTTGAAAAGCCAACAGATCGGCTCCATGACGATCGCCAATCGCAGTGTAGAACGCGCACAGGTTCTCGCCGATCAGATCGGTGCCGACGCGGTGCAGATAAATACCGTCCCGGAACAACTGGCGCGAGCCGATATCGTCATTTCCTCGACTGCTAGCCAACTGCCAATCCTGGGTAAAGGCGCCACTGAATCCGCGTTGAAGAAGCGTAAACACCGACCCATTTTTATGGTCGATCTTGCCGTTCCGCGCGACATCGAAGCCGAGGTCGGAACGCTGCAGGACATTTATCTTTATAGCGTGGACGATTTAAAGACGGTGGTAGATGAGAACATACGCGGCCGTGAACTGGCCGCCGAGGCTGCCCTGGAAATTGTCAATCTCGAGGTCACGATGTTCGACCAGTGGCTTAAGACCCACCAGTCGGCCGACCATATCCGGCAATTGCGTGACAGCGCAGACTTTATAAAACAACAGGCGGTCGAAAAGGCCCTGCTGCAACTAAAACAGGCATCCGATCCCGAGGAAGCGATCCAGCGACTCGCCAACGAAATTACCAACAAACTGATGCACAAGCCGACCCTCGAAATGCGCAAGGCCCTGCAAAACGAAGATGAAGCGCGCATCGAGTTGCTCAAATCGCTGATCACACCCGACTCGCAATAAGCTGATGAAAGAATCGTTGCTAAACAAGTTGGAGGCACTGTGTGCCAGGCACGAAGAGATCGCCGGAATGCTGGCTGATATTGCCGTTATCAACGACCAGGATCAGTTTCG
>JARFPR010000132.1 GCA_029288195.1 Gammaproteobacteria bacterium
GGGATTAGCCTGTTTTCCTCTCTACCAGGTTAAATTTAACGATGAAGTGCACGAACAGCCCCGCCAGTCCAATTAGCACAGTCGCAAGTAACCACGGACGAGTCCAGTCGTAATCGACTTTATAGCCCATCCAGGTAGTCAACTTTTGATAGCGGAGTATGCCGCCAGGCAACTCAAGGGAATCGCCTGGCTGCAATTCATAACGCTGGTCCTGGTAACGCACAACAAGCTGATGCTGCTGCGGTACCCGGAAATCAAAATCACGGTCCTCGGGCAGCACATTTTCCTCGATTATTAACATGGTCCAAAGCTCCGTTTCAGTTCCGGGAATTTTCCATTGCAACGCCTGTCGGTACTCGTGCGTTGGGTATGCGGGCAAGTGAATACTGCCTGCGATGCTTTCGGTAGACGCGAAAGGTTGCCACTCAAACAACGGAGCGTAGCCCTTATTATGCGAGGTATAAAAGCGATAATGACCAATCACTAACGGAACATGATCCCCGATCTCGAGCGGCTGTTGCAGGCCATTGGGCATGGTTAACCGTATTTGATTGAGCGTCTTATCGCGTTTGATGCCCTGGCGGTAACGAATCTGGAACCCGAGGTTGGTAAATCTCGCCCCCGACAATCCATATCGGTGCCACGGGCCCTGCCGTACGTTTTCCAGCTGTCCAACAAATTCTTCACTTTCGGCGAGCTCCAGTGTAGCTTTGAAAAAACTCATCCTGCCCGCAAACGCCAGCAACACCAGGGCGATCATCGCAAAATGAAAAATCATTAGCGGCCAGTTATTTTTCAGAATGTCCCGCGTCGCCAGTGCCAACAGAAAGTTCAGAATCAGCAGTGCTGTGGGCAGCGCAATTATCCATATTCGCTGAGGCAGCGACACCTGATAGTACAGCGTAATCGAGAGCGCGAGCACTACCAATAGCAGCAGCGTGCTGCGGTTGGAGGCGAAGGCGTCGATCAGACTGCTCGACAGCATCGTATCAGGGAGGGTTTTCGCAATTTTCACTGCTGTCCCTCATCCAGTCACGGCCAATTTCACCGTTACCCGGCGCTCCCGCCGAGCCGCAATTGGTTTCCTCCCAGTTCCCACTAGTCGCAAAACTCACTATCTTGAGCAGCGCATTATTGTAGTAAGGCCCATTGGTGTATCCTGCGGTGGTGTTATTTCTGACCTGGGTTCCTGCCGGCTGTCCACCCTCTGGACCCAC
>JARFPR010000140.1 GCA_029288195.1 Gammaproteobacteria bacterium
CCAGAACCTTCGGCATACGGGTTTGGCCGCCAACCATGATAATGTCATTGATATCCGATACCGAAAGACCTGCATCATCGAGGGCCAGCTTGAGTGGATCAATGGTGCGCGCGATCAAATCGTCAACCAGTGATTCGAGCTTGGCGCGGGTAATCTTCAAATTAAGATGCTTGGGGCCCGATGCGTCTGCAGTGATATAGGGCAGATTTATATCGGTTTGCTGGCTCGATGACAGTTCAATTTTTGCCTTCTCGGCAGCCTCCTTCAAACGCTGCATCGCGAGCGGGTCGCCGCGCAGGTCCATGCCCTGCTCTTTCTTGAATGCATCGGCAAGGTAATCTATCAGGCGCATATCGAAATCTTCACCACCGAGAAAAGTATCGCCATTGGTGGACAGTACTTCGAACTGGTGCTCGCCATCGACTTCGGCCACCTCGATTATCGAGATGTCGAAAGTACCACCACCGAGGTCATAAACAGCGATCTTTTTATCGCCGGTAGACTTGTCCATGCCGTAGGCCAGGGCCGCCGCGGTTGGCTCGTTGATAATGCGTTTAACTTCGAGGCCGGCAATTTTCCCCGCGTCCTTGGTTGCCTGGCGTTGTGAGTCATTAAAATAGGCCGGCACCGTAATAACGGCCTCGGTTACCTCTTCACCGAGATACTCTTCGGCGGTCTTCTTCATCTTTTGCAATACGCGAGCCGAAATTTCAGGCGGCGCCATTTTATTGCCCTTGGCTTCAACCCAGGCATCACCATTGTCGGCCTTAATGATGGTATAGGGCACCAGGTCAATATCCTTCTGCACCTCTTTTTCATCGAAACGACGCCCGATCAGGCGTTTTACCGCGTATAGCGTGTTAGCAGGATTGGTGACTGCCTGGCGTTTTGCTGGCTGCCCAACCAGGACTTCATCGTCAGTGCCAAAAGCCACGATAGAAGGGGTAGTACGATCACCCTCGGCATTTTCGATAACCTTGGGTTTGCCGCCCTCCATTACCGCCACACAAGAGTTCGTGGTACCGAGGTCTATGCCTATGATTCTGCCCATTAGATATACTCCAAAAAATTTGTACTAAAAGAAACTTACACCAGATGTAGGGTTATTTTTATTGCTTTCAAGTGAATTCTAATTATTTTTGTAATTTACTTGGCAACAACAACCATTGCAGGTCGCACCAGACGGTCATTTAACAAGAATCCCTTCTGCATAACTTCGACCACAGTATTGGGAGCTGCCCCCTCCGCCTCGATCATGCTGATGGCCTGGTGCTTTTCAGGATCAAAATTCTCGCCCAGGGGATCGATCTGCTCGAGTCCATTTTTTTCCATAACATGGATCAACATATTCATGGTTAACGCGGTTCCCTCGCGAATACTTTCCAGGGTTGCATTGTCGGCGGAGGCGGCGGTTTGCCCCATTTCCATGCTATCGATCACCGGTAACAGGTTTTCAACAAAACTCTTCAATGCGTACTTGTGCGCGCTCTCGATGTCTCGTTCTGCTCGTTTGCGATTATTGTCTATTTCGGCGCGCAATCGCATCATCTGGTCCCAGTAATCCTTTATTGTCTCCTGCGCTTTCGCCAGCTGCATTTCGACAGGCTCGTCTGCCTCGCTGTCATCTGCAACAGCTTCTGGAACAACATCTTCGAGCTGTGCATCCTCGTCGGCTTCAGTGGCTATGGCATGCTCATCGTCTGGATGGACATTGGTTTGTTGTGGCGACATTGACTACTCCGGTAGAAACTGATTCGATTGCTGGATTGAATTTACTCCGTTTAGAAACAGAGGCTATTTAGATGGCGTACAATTTAAGGATTATTTCTGAGTATTCAAGGCCGAAGTCAACAATCTTGCGGTTACATCGACAATCGGTATCACTTGCTCATAGGCGATACGAGTCGGACCGATAACGCCTAACACGCCAACAATTTCACCCTTGATTTCATACGGCGCGCCAACCACGCTACAATCGCTTAAAACCGAGTAGCCTGATTCGCTACCGATAAAGATTTCGACGCCCTCTGCAGAAGTGCAGCCATCGAGTAATTTCAGCAGATCAGTTTTCTCATTAAATACTTTAAAAAGGCTACGTAACTTGTTGATATCAGAGAGTTCCGCATACTGAAGCAAGTTAGTTTCACCGCTGGTAAGCAGGTCATCATGCGCTGTCATGCTACAAACCTCTTCCATCGCTTCGAGAACGGGTTTCAGTATTGAATTGACATCGGTTCTCAGCTCGGAAAGCTCATCCAGCAGTTTTTTGCGGGCGCTTTCGAAACTGCGCCCTATCAGGTAACGACTTAAAGTCTGCGCAGCCTGCTGTAACTCGAGATCACTGTAATCACGCTCGACGTGGATTACCTTGTTATGCACATCGTCCTTGTTGATTACCAGGATTACCAATACACGACGATCGCTCAGTTTCATGAACTCGATGTGACGCACCTCGGCGGGTGCGGTATGAGTCATGCTGACTATTCCAGCCAGGTGAGTGATTCGCGAGAGTATATCGGTGGCGCTATGAATGAGATCGCTGGAAGTTTTGTCGGCGCTGAAAGTATCTGAAATTACCCGTTGCGAGGCTGTCTCGAGATTGTCTACTTCGAGCAGGCTATCAATAAAAAAACGGTATCCGGCCTCGGTCGGAATTCGACCAGCCGAGGTGTGGGGTGAATTGACCAGCCCCATGTCCTCGAGCTTTGCCATAATGTTGCGGATTGTCGCGGAGCTGACTTCGAGGCCGGATAATTCGGCCAGATTTTTGGAACCGACCGGCTGGGCATCACGCGTATACGAGTTGATCAATTCCCGCAATAAAACCTGGGCGCGCTCATCAAGTTCGTATTTTTCGTTCATCGGGTCTGATATATTGTTGCAAGGCGCTAGTTTAGCGGCAAATTAAATACAGTGAAACACAAGCTAACTACTAAACCCCGGTAAATCAAGGGATCCTGGATACCCGTTTAAATAATGCCTTCGAATTTTAAATCAATTGGCCTCATCGTCCGCAGTGATATGCAGGCGCGGCAGGAAAAAGTTCAACCGGTCGTCACGGCACTGGCCCGCCACGCCACGGTTGGCGTGCATTGCCTTGATTTCGACGAGCCCCTGCCCGGGGTATCCAACGTTTCGCTGAAAGAACTGGTAGAAAAATCCGAGCTGGTGATTTCGCTTGGTGGTGACGGCACCCTGCTAACCGCTGCACGGGCACTCGCCGATGTAGATACGCCTTTGCTGGGCATTAACCTCGGGCGACTGGGATTTCTTGCAGACGTCTCGTTTGACGATTTTGAATCTTACCTCGATGCGGTTATGCAGGGTCGTTACAGCGTCGAGGAACGGTTTCTTATTGAAGGGCATTTCTACGAAGATGAGAGACTGATCTCAACCAATGTTGCCCTCAATGACATCATTCTTCACAGTTACGAATCAGCGAGCATGATCGAATACGAGATTTCGAGCGGTGGCGTTTTAATCCATATACAACGTTCTGACGGGGTGATCGTAACTACACCGACAGGTTCTACTGCATACGCCCTTTCAGGTGGTGGCCCTATCATGCACCCCTCGCTTAACACGCTGGCGATCGTGCCGATATGCCCCCATACGCTCAGCAATCGGCCGATTGTTCTGCCCGCGGACCAGCCTATAGAAGTTCGCCTGGGACAGGATTCATTACCTGCAAAGGTCAGCTATGATGGTCATTCAACCACGATCGTGAACCACGAAAATCGGGTACATATCACCCGCTATCCTAAACCCCTGACGCTGCTGCATCCCGAGGACTACGACTACTTCCAGGTGTTGCGCGCCAAGCTTTACTGGAGCGCAAATTACTAGTGCTCGAATCGATCCAGATCAGAAACTTTGCGATCATCGATTCTTTACAGCTCGAGTTTGATTCAGGGCTGAGTGCACTCACCGGGGAAACCGGTGCCGGCAAATCGATTCTGCTCGACGCGATCAAACTGGTCGCCGGCGACCGAGCCGAAAGCGATTTCATTCGCCAGGGCACGGAACGCGCGGAAATAAGTGTCAGTTTCTGCCTCGACGAAATTCCCGCAGTTCAGAAATGGCTTGCCGAGCAGGAAATGAATGCCGATGGTGAATGTTTACTCAGGCGCGTCCTTCACGCCAACGGTCGCAGCAAGGCATTTATCAACGGCTTTAACGCCACCCTGGCGCAATTACGAACCTTGTGTGACATGCTGATCGATATCCACGGCCAACATGAACATCAATCCCTGCAAGTACCGCTGGTGCAACGCCAATTACTCGATGCCTTTCTGGGCGAGCACTCTCTGCTGGATGAAGTACAGCAGAAATATGATCACTATCGGGCCCTGGAGCAACGACTGAAGCAAGCACAATCCGGTTCCAGGGAGCGCGAACAGCGTGTCGACTTACTCGGATTATACTGTGACGAGTTGAATCAACTCGCCCTGGCGGAAGGCGAGTTCGAGGTTTTGCAGGATGAATACCGACGCCTCTCGAACGCGGACGCCCTGATTGAGCAGACCGGACAGGTGCTTGCGCAGCTTTACGAAAACGACGATCAAAGTATTCAATCCGTGCTTAGCCTGTGCGAACAGAAGTTGAGCCTGCTGCTGGAAAATGACAGGGCTTTGCTTAGCAGCCATGAGCTCATTAATGCCGCCTTGATCCAGGTCCAGGAGGCCACCGCGGAACTGCGCAGTTATCGCGATGGAATCGAGCTTGATGGTGTCCGCCTGGAAGCGATCAACGAGCGCATTGCGACCATCCAGAACCTTGCGCGCAAGCATCGTATCGAAGTCGTGGCCTTACCCGCACTTGGCGAGGAACTGAACCGGGAACTGGAAATGTTGCAAAGCGACAATTTCGATGTGGAGGCGATGCAGGCCGATCTCGATAAAGCGCGTGACGACTACCTGTTCAGTGCCGGCGAGCTATCGCTGAAGCGGCAGAAAACTGCGGCGACACTGTCCGAGCAAGTGACACAGTTAATGCAGCAGCTGGGGATGGAGGAAGGCCAATTCCTTATCGGTATCGAGCCACACCAGGAACCTGCAAAGAATGGCACTGATAGTATTCGTTATCTCGTAAGCACCAACCCCGGCCAGGCGCCAAAACCGCTTTCGAAGGTGGCCTCCGGGGGTGAACTTTCACGCATTAGTCTCGCAATACAGGTAATCATGAGTGAATCATCTAGCATAC
>JARFPR010000180.1 GCA_029288195.1 Gammaproteobacteria bacterium
CCCTGCGCGCAATTGGCGATTGCAATGCCCCCGGCACGGTTGCGGCCGCGGTTTACGATGGCCACTCGGCGGCGCGTTACCTGGAGTCGAGCGAGGATATTTATGCGCCATTGTTTGTGCGCGAAATACCCGCGCTGGATTGAGTTGTTAAGCCCGGTTGGCGGCGAACCGGTATAGCATTTCGAGGCCGAGGGTGGCGCCCGCCAGCGATGTGATCTCGGCGTGATCATAGGACGGCGCGACTTCGACCAGGTCCATGCCAACCAGGTTAATTGCTGACAGACCACGAATGATTTTGAGCGCACGATCGGTAGACAATCCACCCACCACCGGGGTGCCGGTGCCGGGCGCATAACTCGGGTCGAGGCAATCGATATCAAAGGTCAGGTAGCAGGGACTGTCACCCACGCGATTGTGGATACGCTCGACGATGGCTTCGACACTAATGTCATTGGCAACTGCAGCGCTGACCACTTCAAACTCGTGCCGGCTCTCGGTGTAGGTGGTGCGAATTCCGATCTGGATACTCTTGTCGGCATCGATAAGTCCTTCGCGCGGCGCAAAGTGAAACATGCTGCCGTGGCTGCAATTGGATCCCGGTTCGGCATAGGTATCGGTATGGGCATCGAAATGTATCAACGCGAGCTTGCCGTGCTGTTGGTGGTGCGCGCGCAGCAAGGGCAGGGTGACGAAATGATCACCGCCAAAACTGAGCGTGGTTTTACCGGACGCGAGCAAAGGGCCGTAGTGCGTTTCAATTTCAGCGAAAAATCCCTCGGTGTTGCCGGTCGGGAATTCAAGGTCGCCGTAATCGGCGACGCGAATCCGGTCAGCCAGGGAGAAATCCCAGGGCCAGCGTTGTTCCTCCCAGTTCAGGAAGGCGCTCGCGCGGCGTATCGCAACCGGTCCGCTGCGGGTACCGGAACGCCCGGTGGTTCCGAGATCGTAGGGTAGCCCAATGACAAATACATCGGCGTCATCGGGGTTGCGCGACAGCGGCTTGCCCAGGTAACCATAGACATTGGCGAACATGGAATCGCCGGTGGTGAAACTTTGTTGTTCGTTTTTCTTGGCGCTCATTTACAGGTACCAGTCATATTCTCGTGAACTGATGAAATTGTGAAAAGCCGCTGCCTCGGCGCTGCGGTGTCGACAGTATAGTTCGATGAAAAACCGACCCATAATATTATTAAGCGCTTCACTGTCAAACGTTGTCCTTAGCGCCCTGGCCATATCCAGCGGCAGGTTTTCGTCGCGACCGATAACTGCCTCGGTCGTGGGTGCGCCGGGATCCAACTGCTTTTCAATGCCGTGCAACATGCCGGCCAGGGTAGCTGCCATTGCCAGGTAGGGATTTGCATCGGCACCCGGAACGCGGTTTTCGACGCGCCATGCGCCTTGCTTGGCAAGCGGAATGCGAAATGCGACGGTGCGGTTTTCGTCACCCCAGGTCAGGCTGACCGGGGCACAGCTGGTACCCCCGCGATAACGACGATACGAATTGATGTTGGGTGCCCAGAATGACATCGCCGCCGGCATCGTCTCGAGCAAACCTGCGATCGCCTGGTGCAGTCGTGGATGCGCCTTGTTGCCCCTGGCGAAAATATTTTTACCCTTGCTGTCGACCACGCTGATGTGCATGTGCAGCCCGTTGCCGGCATGCTCCAGCATCGGCTTGGCGATAAAACTGGCTTCCATACCATGTTTTTTAGCTACCTCGGTGACGATTCGCTTGAACAAACAGGTTTCATCGGCGGCTCGAAGTACATCGGCGTGATGATTGAAATTAATTTCGAACTGGCCCGGGCCGAGTTCCGATGAAATGGCCCCGGTTTCGATATTCTGCAATTGACAGGCGTGAATGATGTCGTCGATAACTTCTTCGAAATCACCGATCCGCGTGTTCGACAGGACCGTCGCGGTATCCACGCGACCTGTTTTCGGATTGCGCACCAGTTGCAACAGGCCGTTGTTGTCACGTTGGGCCTGGAACAGGTAAAACTCGAGCTCGAAGGCAACCATCGGCTTCCATTTCCTCGCGGCGAAAGCTTCCACCACTCTCTGTAATACATGCCGCGGCTCGAAATATGAAGGTTGGCCACTACTACAGGTTGTCGCGAGCACCTGGGCGCGCGGCCGATTGCCCCACCTGGTCAGGCACAGGCTGCCGGGCACCAGGTAAAAATGTGCATCGGGGTCGCCATCGTCGATGCCGTAGTGCAGGCCATCCAGCGGCTCACCGAGCGTACCGAGGACGAACATGCTGGCCGGCATCGCCAGCCCTTCCTGTGCAAATGTCGCCAGTTTGCTGACCGGGTAACGCTTGCCGAAAAAGTGCCCGCAAATATCCGAAGCCAGAACTTCGAACTGCTTTACCCCGGGATTCGCCTTCAGAAAGCGGGTGATTTCGCGCTTTAGCTTGGTGCTGTCTGGATGATTCATAGAATTGAAGGTCAACCCTTAAGTTAGGTGATTTGTGATCACAGTATCCAGCCTTGATGTCGATTTCCGCCCCACTGAAATTCTCCGCATGTTAATAAAACTGGTCACTAATATTTGTCCAGAGACTGGTGGTCAGGCAACTCCCTGGAAATAATCATGAATACCATCAACCGTTTTTATCGAGGCGATACCGTCGCGAATATCCGCTTCGATCGCGCGCCGCAAGCCAAACAAATTTCTCTTTCTCAAGGCCTCAAGTGCCTCTACATGACGATCGACCAGGTAAACTTTTTCCAGTTTGCTAATTGCAATCCGCGAAAACGGG
>JARFPR010000212.1 GCA_029288195.1 Gammaproteobacteria bacterium
CCAGGCTGACATGCGCAGCAGAATCTTGCGCATGATCGCAACGTGGTGAAAATGTTCGCTGTAAATCGCTGCCTGTGCATAGGAACCCCCGGGTACCTGGCTCGCATAGGCTTCATACCGGGGATCGGTGATATTGATCAAAACCGGAATACGTCCCGGTCGCGGCGCTGTGTTTGGATTAATCAGGTTGCCGGAAGCCTGCACCTGGCCTTCGGCCAATGCCGGCAGCACCAACTGCACCTCGCCGCTGAACACGGTACCCGGAATGCCGTCAAATGCGACTTCGGCCTCGTTACCGACCTCGAGGCGCAACAGGCTGTTCTGCCTGAACCAGGCAACCAGGTAGTTGCCCTCGGCGCTGACGAATATCATTACCGGCCGCAGCGGCAGGCTCGCGGCGCGCATGCCGGGCCGCAGTATTACCTGGGTGGCATACCCACGGGCGGGCGCGCGCACCGTGGTCTGGCTGAGATCGTATTCAGCCTGAGCAAGTTGCGCCTGCTGATCGTCGAGGCTCGCCGCGGCGAGATCGAGATCACGCTTGCTGCCGGCTTTTGCCTTGAATAGCTTGTCGGCGCGTTCCAGTTCAGTTTTGGCAGCCTGAACGCGGGCCTTGAGCGAGTCGACCTTGTTCTGGAATGGCACCGGATCCAGCTTGAATAATATGTCGCCCTTGTCGAGCAGTTCGTTGCCGGTTACTGGCACCTCGATCACCTGGCCGGTGACATTGGGCACGATCGGCGTGGTGACGAAATACTGCCGGCTCATTTCCGAGTAGGGATGGTTGTAATTCATCAACAGGATCAGCGTCCCGATCAGGACAATGCCACCCAGCACCGCGGTTGGTACGCTCCACTTGTTGAGCGGGATTTTGAAAATCTTGAAGATCGCGATACAGATCGCGGTGTAGGTCAGAATCAGCAGTAAATCCATTAGTCCTGATCCCCGTGAGTCGGGTCTAGTTGGGAGGCCCCCAGAATGGCCTGTTCGATGCGCCCGATCCGGTCATCGAGAGCTTCGAGTTTATGTTGAATGACTGCGACCGATTCCGCGCTAGCCAGGTCTGGTTCGGCGACAACTACCATGGGTTCGATGTTTGCTGCTTCAGCTTCGGCTGCCTCAGGTTCGGGTGCGGCTGCAGAGTCCCCATTGTTCTGCTCGAATCCCCAGCCGCGGTCCTCGCGATAGAGCGTCGACCAGATCCATAGAAACGGCCAGATCGCGTGCAGCGTGAACAGGCTGACCCAGCCTGCGTAGTGAATCGCATCCTGGTGAGGGTGGTTACGATGCACGGCTATTTCGTAAGGTATGTCGTGAATCACGATAATGCCGTAGAACACGGTAACTCCAGCAAAAATCAGTATTCCCAGCGCAACGTAATCGAGCATGTCAATCTCCTTTGATTCGACGCAACGGATTGTATAGTAAAAAATGAATTCTGAGCTAGTCCACTTTACTGGGACTGTTGCCGTAACGGTGGCTTAATGGAACCGCGCTGATGCCATGCAGGAAAACACTCAACAGTACTGTCAGTACGATTACGGCGAGAATGCGCTCGTAACCCTCGTTCCCGAGCAGGTTCGCGACCAGCAGCAGGTACAGCACCGACGCGATGCCGCGTGGTCCGAACCAGCCGACAAATAATATCGTAGGCATGCCAAGTTTCGAACCGATCAGGCTGATGGCCACCGGCAACATGCGAATCAGGGTCAGGCTTAGCAGTGCATAGATCCAGGCATTGAGATCCCAGTAGGGTATTGCGATCGGCACCATCGCCATCGCGAATATCAGGAACACGAACAGAATCAGCTGTTGACCGAAGGCTTCGCCGAATTCCTGGATACGCTCGCGGATTTCGTCGGAGCGGGTGCTGGTGCCGAGCAACAGGCCACCGGCAAAAGCAGCGATAAAGCCGTTGCCGTGCACCGATTCAGCGATGGCAAAGCACAGGATTGCAAGCGAGCCTGAAACCAGTTGCTGAAACGTGTGACTCATCCAGTCCCTGTCGGAGAATCGGCTGACAAGGTAACCGCCGAGCCAACCAATCAGCCCACCGATCGCGGCGCCGAGCACGACCTGCTGTAGCAGGAACAAGACCCAGTGCTTGTCGGAACCACCCAGACCAAGTGTCAGTACTGCGATGCAGGCAAAGATTGGCGGTAGTGCAATGCCGTCATTAAGACCGCTCTCTACACTGATCCAACGGCGCACACGCTCCGGCACCTTTTCGCTCTTAACCACCGCCTGGCCCAGTGCCGCATCGGTGGGTGACAGGATTAAGGCCATCAGGATTAACAGCCAGATGTCGACGCCGGGGAACAAGGGGTAAGCAACCAGCGTTCCAAGCAGCATCGTTAGCGGCAGGCCAATCAATAATAATCGCATCGGGACTGCGCGATCCGCGATCAGTTTCTTCAGATTGATCGTCGATGCATCGACGAACAGGATCAGGATCAGCGTGATTTCGGTGAGGATATGCACCAGTTCGCCGCCGGCCTCCATATGAAACAGGTCGAAACCGGCAGGACCAACCAGGATACCCACGGTGACAAACACCATCGGCGCAGTTACCGGCGAGCGATCTGCGGCCTTTGAAAACAGGCCGTATATGAAGATCATCGCCGCCGCGAATATGATTGCCGGATGGTCGTTCATGACTTTTGCTCGATCGCTGAACGGGGATCGATGCCCTCGTGTTCGCTGGTAAACGAGATCGATGCCGCGTTGAGCGCCAGCGCGACGATGATGCCGGTAAAAATCATGCCGGTGAGAGCGATCAGGACGGAAATGGTTTTCGACAGCTTCTGCAATGGCCGAATATCACCGTATCCCACGGTAGTCGCGGTGATAAACGACCAGTAGAGTGAATCGAAGCGACTCCAGGATTCGCGCTGACCAACGATCTGGCCCAGTAAGACGATTACCAGTGCCAGAAAGATCAGTAGTGGTGCAGCCAGGTTGAGGCCGTAGTAGAAGTACTCGATAAATTGAAAGGTGAATTCCACGCAATGATTCCGGTTCCATTACTTTGCCGCATTCTAACGTGAAAATTTAATTAACTATAAGGCCCCTGGATTTTTTGTCATGCCGGCGGAAGCCGGAATCTGGTTCAACCATTGCACATCGCCACAAAATCCGGGCTAGATCCCGCGATCAAGTCGCGGGATGACACCATAAGTAGTCAAGATGGTGAAAGCCAGCAATGCGATCGTGTTCGAAGAATGCAGCTTTAACGTCTTGACGTTAAAATGTTAAGACGCTAAAGTTTCGTTATGAATGAGACAACCCAAAAAAGAGCCACCGTCTACTTCGATCCATACCTGCATCGAGCGCTGCGACTGAAAGCGGCTGAAACCGATCGCAGTATTTCCGAAATTGTAAACGAGGCTGTCAAAGCCGCGCTTGCAGAAGACGCCAGCGACATCGAGGCCTTCGAAGTCCGGGAAAAAGAACCGACCTATGCGTTCGAGGATGTCGTCAAGGACCTGAAACGGCGTGGCAAGATATAGCCTGCAAATAAAGAAGTCGGCCCGCAAAGAACTTGAATCGATCGCCACCAAGGTGGATCGGCAACGCATCATCAAGCGTATTGAATCGTTGGCTGACGACCCTCGACCGCCAGGTGCATTGAAGTTGTCGGGCCTCGAGCGTTATCGAATCCGGCAGGGACATTATCGCATTCTCTACACCATCGAGGACTCGGTGCTGGTGGTTCAAGTGATCAAGATCGGCGATCGCAAGAATGTCTATAGCAGCAAATAGCAGCGTCTTAATAGCGGGCTGATCCTGATTTTTTCTAATATTAGAATTAATTGTGACCCGGCCTTTATTTCAATTTTCAGATTATTCTTTTGCCACGATTAGTCCGCGCGCCTGCAAGGTTCGGATTGTCAGGGCTATTTGGTCTTCGATGAGGTTGCGTGGTACCGATGGCTCGATGCTCTCTGATTGCATCGACCACACCAGTTCCTTGGTTGCGGCGTCGTAGATATTGGTTTCCAGTGTCAATACCTTGAAGCGCCGATAATAAGCGCGATTATCGCTTTCTAACGCATGCGTGTAGTAGCGGTGGTAACCGCGGTGATGGTCGTAATAGGTCGGCGGTTGGTAAACCTCTTCTTCTTTTACACCCAGCAGGCGGGTGACCAGCACGGCATCAATATCCTGTCCTTTGATCGCCGCTTCCACGGATTCGCGCGAAATCGTCAGGCTCGTCGTCATCAGCTCGTAACTGGGAGTCGCCTCGACATTCAAGGCTTCCAGTGCCTCGACGAATTCATCTTCGTATACCCGGCGCCGGGTAGAGCGCTCAATCGCCGCGATAATCAAAATATTATCGAGCTCGGCTGAATAGCCTTCATCCCGCCACTCCATGGCCGGTCGCTTGGTGGCGCAGGCGCTGAGTACGACTGCGGTAAGCACGAAAAGAATCAGTCGGATCGGTGCTGCTGGATTCATGGAAGATACCTTAAATTTCGAAATCCGCTCAGGTTATGGCATTGTGGATCGATGATCAACGATGCGTGATGGTTCAATGAAATATTGAATTAATGACGGTCGCAGGAAATTTAAGGATAATCGACTATGATCGATATAGAAAATCATGCGAAACGTAAATCTTCCATCAGGTAACAGTATGCCGGTGTTTGGACTCGGCACCTGGCGTATGGGTGAACACCCCGAGCAATTTGAACGCGATGCGGACGTGATTCGGGCCGCGCTTGATCTCGGGATCACACTGCTTGATACCGCGGAAATGTATGGCGAGGGCGGGGCCGAGGAAGTGATTGGAAAGGCCATTCACGGACGCCGCGACGGGCTTTTCCTGGTCAGCAAATTTTACCCGCACAACGCCAGTCACAACGGAGTTATTGAAGCCTGTGAGCGCAGTCTGCAACGTATGAATTGCGACACGATCGATTTGTACATGTTGCACTGGCCGGGCAGTGTACCCCTCGCGCAAACCTTCGAAGCGCTGCACGAACTGCAGGATAGCGGCAAGATTCGTGATTTTGGCGTTAGCAATTTTAACCTGGTCGACCTGGAAGGTATTCCGGCAGACGACCAGGCGCGATTGGGCTGTAACCAGGTTTTTTATAATCTCCTGCACCGCGAGGTGGAATGGGAGGTCTCCGACTGGTGTCAGCAGCGCAGTGTGCCGCTGATGGCCTACTCGCCGCTCGACCAGGCCGGTTCAGTGCTGCAATCACCGGCTGTAGCCGATGTCGCCGCGCGACATGATGCAACCAACGCGCAAATTGCGCTGGCGTGGTTGCTGCATCAACCGAATACCGTGGTGATCCCCAAATCGGTGCGCCCGGAGCGCATCAAGGAGAACCTTGCAGCGGTTGATATCGAGCTCAATGACCAGGATCTGGCCGATCTTGACAGTGTCTATCCCGCACCCGAACAACCGATCCGGTTAGGCATGCGCTAGTGGTTTCGCGCACCGCAATGACGATTTAGTGTCGTCATGCCGGGCTTGATCCGGCATCCATTTTTAAGTTTGCATTGAATGACAGCGGAAAGCCCGGCGGGCTTTCCGAGTACAATCGAGCCAGATTTTAGATGGATTGCGGCGCGGGCGGGCCGCGCAGGCGCCGCAATGACGTTAATTCCTTAAGAAATCCGCTGATTTGCCGATAGTTTTCGGTGTCCAAACGTATTCGTTAAAACTGACGAACAGGCCGGAATTATGAAAACCCCCGATACTCCTGCAAATGAAAAGGAACGCCTCAAGACATTGCGTTCTACCGATATTCTCGATACCGATCCCGAGGAACGTTTTGACCGGCTAACACGCATGGCCCAGCGGGTCTTCGGAGTTTCGATCGCGCTGGTCAGCCTGGTCGATGAAAACCGCCAGTGGTTTAAGTCGAAAGTCGGCCTCGATGCCTGCGAAACCGGGCGCGATATTTCGTTTTGCGGCCATGCCATTCTTGGCAGCGATATTTTTGTTATTGAAGATGCGCTCGAAGATGAGCGTTTTGCCGATAATCCGCTGGTCACCGGCGAGCCGAAAATTCGCTTCTATGCCGGCGCACCGCTGCGTTACCTGGATGGCAACAAGCTGGGCACGCTTTGCATCATCGACCAGGAACCGCGCGTCATGGACGAAGAGGATTACACCATG
>JARFPR010000228.1 GCA_029288195.1 Gammaproteobacteria bacterium
CCCAGTGACAGCAAATCTCTCGGATACAACGCAAAATCGATTTTACCTGTATTGATTTTGTGGTTTTTAGGCTTTGACAATGGAGCCCACCCTAATAATAATGGTGCGTGTTAGAGTAGATTTATGGCAGTTCCGCTAGCGCCGAAAGGCTGTACTGCATAAAAAAATAAAAGTCGGCACAACAATCGAAGGAGATAATCATGAAAGTATTAAGCAAAGTTGCTCTCGCCTCGCTATTGGCAGCGTCGCTGGGCAGCGGAAGCGCGCTGGCGGCTGGCCAGCAGTTTGTATCCATCGGTACGGGTGGTGTCACCGGGGTTTATTACCCGACTGGTGGCGCTATTTGTCGCCTGGTAAACAAAAACCGCAAGGAACACGGTATCCGTTGTTCGGCCGAATCCACCGGCGGCTCAATTTACAATATCAACACTATCCGTGCCGGTGAGCTCGAGTTCGGTGTTGCCCAGTCCGACTGGCAGTATCATGCCTATAACGGTACTTCCAAGTTCAAGGATCAGGGCGCATTCAAGAAGTTGAGAGCAGTATTCTCGGTCCATCCCGAGCCAGTGACGGTTATCGCAAGTGATAGTTCGGGTGTTATGCAGCTTTCAGATATTAAAGGCAAGCGCATGAACATCGGTAATCCCGGTTCCGGAACCCGTGGTACCTGGGAAGTTATCGAGGAAGCTCTTGGCTGGACTCGTAGCGATCTAAAACTGGCCGCCGAAATGAAATCAGCTGAAACCGGACAGGCCGTTTGTGACGGCAAGATCGACGCTTATTTCTGGTTGGTGGGCCATCCGTCGGCACTGACCCAGGAATCACTCGCTACCTGTGACGCACACCTGGTTCATGTCAAGGGAAAGGCAATCGACAAGTTGGTGAACGATAATTCGTTTTATCGCAAAGCGACTATCCCGGCGGGTATGTACAACAACGATAAGGATATTGAAACCTTCGGTGTCGGCGCGACTTTCGTCAGCAGTAGCGATGTTTCCGAAGAAGTTGTCTACACCATCGTCAAGGCTGTATTCGATAACTTCGGCGACTTTAAAAAGTTGCATCCGGCGTTTGGTAACCTGAAAGAAAGCGAAATGATCAAGGATGCGTTGTCAGCACCACTGCATGACGGGGCTGCGAAGTACTACAAGGAAAGAGGCTGGATGTAAAATTCGGCAGAAGCAAAACAAACGGGTCGCAGTAGCGGCCCGTTTTTTTCTGGATTCATTAATCAATCGCATTACGTTCGACTGAATCCAGTAGCATGTCATTCAGCGGTCGATCCGCAGTTGAGGACAATGCTCGAATAATAATTGAATCAGACGCCGTAAAAATATCGGCGCTATTATAAAAAAGGGGGAGAAATGGCTGAGCAAAGCGAAACGCACAGTTTACAGGACGATCTGGTAGCGGCGGTTGATACCGGGGCCAGGAGTCCACATGGTGGCGTCGGCAAGTTTATTGCCGGAACCGCTTTTGTCTGGGCCTTGTTCCAACTTTATATCGCGTCGAACCTGCCATTCTGGCTAAGCGATGTCACCGGGATCAGCCTGGTTGTCACCAACTCCAACGCGCGCCTGATCCATCTGGCGTTCGGCCTGTTCCTCGCCGCACTGGCTTTTCCATTGTTCAAATCGAGTGCAAAAGACAGGATCCCTTGGTACGACTGGTTACTAGGGGTGATCGGAGTCGCATGCTGCCTTTACATTGTGGTGCTGCGTAACGAGATTGCGGTACGCGCCGGTTTGCCGACGCAGGGAGACCTCATTGCCTCGTCAATCGGCATGATCGTCCTCGGTATCACGGTATATCGTTCGCTCGGATTACCGCTACTGATCGTCGCGGGTGTATTCGTCAGTTACGTGTTTTTCGGCAACTCGGAGATTTTACCGGAAGCTATCCAGTGGAAAGGGGCCTCCTATGGCAAAGCCATGTGGCACTTCTGGATGCAGAACGAAGGTGTATTCGGTGTTGCCCTCGGGGTATCGGCCTCGCTGATATTCCTGTTCGTTTTGTTTGGATCGATTCTCGAAAAAGCGGGTGCAGGTAACTATTTCATCAAGATAGCTTTCGCGTTGCTCGGACACTTGCGTGGAGGTCCTGCCAAGGCTGCGGTCGTGGCCTCGGCGATGAGCGGGCTTTACTCGGGTTCCTCGATCGCGAACACGGTAACCACCGGGACCTTTACCATTCCGTTGATGAAACGCACCGGATTCAGCGCCGAGAAGGCCGGTGCGGTTGAGGTTGCCTCATCGACAAATGGTCAACTGACGCCCCCGGTAATGGGTGCCGCCGCGTTTTTGATCGCCGAATTTACCGGTATCAGCTACACCGATATTCTCAAGCATGCGCTGGTCCCGGCGCTGGTTTCCTATATCGCGCTGGTTTACATCGTCCATCTCGAAGCGCTCAAGATGAACTTGAAAGGCCTGCCGAAACACCCATCGACGAAAACCTTTAGTGCCAAACTGATCGGCTTCCTGAGCGGATTTATTGGTATCGGGGTACTCGGCATTGCGGTCTATTATGGACTCGGCTGGGTGAAGGTTGCGATTCCAGAAGCTGCTTTTACCGTTGTAGCCATTGGCTGCGGTGCGATGTACCTGTACCTGCTCTGGCTGGCATCAAAACAGCCGGACCTGGTAGTTGATCCGCCTGATGCGCCGATTACCGAGTTACCGCATGCCGGGGCTACCGCGATCACCGGACTCTATTACATACTGCCAATCGTAATCCTCATCTGGTGCATAATTATCGAGCGGCTATCGCCGGCGCTGTCTGCGTTCTGGGCAACCATCGCGATGATTATCGTCATCCTGACGCAAGACCCGATCAAGGCGTTCTACCGGGGTACCGGTAACTACAAGGAAGCTTTCCTGATCGGTGTCGGTCACTGGATCGAGGGTATGATTGCGGGCTCGCGCAATATGATCAGTATCTCCGTCGCGACCGGTGCGGCGGGCATTATCGTCGGCACAATTTCACTCACCGGCGCGCACCAGGTGGTCGGCGAGTTCGTCGAGTTTCTCTCTGGCGGCAGCCTGATCCTGATGTTGTTTCTGGTCGCGATTATGAGCCTGATTCTCGGCATGGGATTGCCGACGACGGCCAATTACATCGTGGTGTCATCGTTGATGGCGCCGGTCATCCTGACACTGGGCGCAAAGAGCGGCCTCATTGTGCCATTGATCGCGGTGCATTTATTCGTGTTTTACTTCGGCATACTGGCAGACGATACGCCCCCGGTCGGGCTGGCGGCATTTGCGGCTGCCGCGATATCGAAGGGTGATCCGATCAAGACCGGTATCCAGGGCTTTGCCTACGATATTCGAACCGCGCTATTGCCTTTCCTGTTCATCTTCAATACCGAGTTGCTATTGATCAACGTGGGACCGGTAAAGGCCTTTTTCGTGTTCGGGGTCGCAGTGGTGGCGATGATGCTGTTTGCATCCGCCACCCAGGGTTACATGTTTACCCGCAACAAGAAATGGGAGTCGGTGCTACTGTTGCTGATCGCGTTTACCTTGTTCCGCCCAGGTTACTGGCTGGACAAGGTCATACCACCTTACAATCTCCATAATCCGGATGTCGTCTACGAAGTAGTCGACAACACCACGCCCGATGGAATTCTGACGATTGTTGTCAGTGGGCCGGATTTCGATTCCGGCGAGATCGAGTCAACCACGATACTGGTGAACCTGGGACAACCTGCCGACGCAATAGAGCGTCTGCGCAAAGCCGGCTTAACCGTTACCGTTGCAGACGGTCGTGCGATCGTAGAAGAACCCTTCCCGGGTACGCCTTATTTTGAAAGCCTGGGCAAATCTTTCGATTACTATGGCGACGAGCCGGTACAAATCGCCGAGATTCGCGAACCTGCCGATCGAATTGCCAAGGAAGTATTCTATATTCCCGCGATATTGCTGCTGGCGCTCGTCATGTTTCTGCAAAAACGCCGCCAGCGCAAGGAACTGGGCTCCCAGGTGGAGGCGCCCGCCTGATTCTGTCCATCCATACAATAGCGTCGTAGTCGGGTAGCCGATGTCGCCGTTAATCGTCGGCCTGGTGTTGCTGGCCGCGTTGCTGCATGCCGGCTGGAATGCGATGGCCAAGTCGGGCGGCACGCCACAATACAGTATTGCATCCTACCGACTCGTCAACGCTGTCTGGTGCCTGCCGCTGCTGTTCTTGTTTCCACTGCCATTGGCCGCGAGTTGGCCGATGCTGCTGGCTTCGACGATCATCCATACGGCCTACTACTACACGCTTTCGAAATCCTATCGAAGTGGTGATTTGTCACAGGTCTATCCATTGTTTCGCGGCCTGGCACCGGTGCTTGTGGTACTCGGTGCGGCCTTGCTGGCCAGTGAATACCTGCCGATGGGTGCGATGCTCGGCATCGGGCTGGTCAGTGCCGGGCTTATCAGCATAACCTTTGCCGGCGGTGCTCTCGGTAAGATACCGGGACCGGCCCTGCGTTGGGGATTGGCGACCTCGGCGTTGATTGCCGCCTATACCGTTGCCGACGGTATGGGCGTGCGCGCTGCCGGCAATCCTTTCAGTTATATTCTGTGGCTATTTATATTCGAACCCATTCCCATCGGTTTATGGCTATTGGCGACTGATCGAACCGGATGGTTTGGATATATGCGTGCAAAACCGGGCAAGATCGCGGCCGGCGCACTCGCGGCAGCAACCGCCTACGCGATGGTCATTTACGCAATGAGTGTCGCACCGATGGCAATGGTTTCATCGTTGCGCGAAACCAGTGTAATATTTGCCGCCTTGATCGGTACCCTGATGTTTCGCGAACCGTTCGGACGCCAGCGTATTATTGCCGCCATCCTGGTATGCCTCGGGGTGGTGTTGCTCAAGGTCCTCAGCTAACAGGAGTTATTCGTAATGTCATTGACCGAAAATTTTCCGAGCGTGGATTAGAGCCATAAGCCGACCCCGCTCGAACTGTTGAACAATGTCAGCGCCGAGTTTGACACCAATGTCTGGATCAAACGCGACGATTGCACCGGTCTCGCATTCGGCGGTAACAAGAGTCGCCAGCTGGAATTCTACATCGGCCAGGCGCTGCAACAGGGTGCCGATACCCTGCTGACAACCGGCGCGGTGCAGTCTAACCATGTGCGCATGACGGTAGCTGCCGCGCGCAAGATGGGCCTCGAAGTGGAGGTCCAGCTCGAGCATCGGGTCGAGCGTGAGCAACCCGAGTATCACCAGTCCGGTAATCCTTACCTGGTCAAGTTGATGGGCGCAAAGATCCACTATTACCCGGTGGGTGAAGACGAAGCCGGAGCGGACCGGGCACTCGAGGATAGGGCCGCGGAGATTGCTCGGGAAGGGGGTAAGGCCTACGTCATTCCGCTGTCAAATGCGCATACGCCTTACGGTGCACTTGGTTACGTCGATGGCGCCGAGGAGCTGATCGGGCAACTCAACGAGATGCAAATTGAACCGGCCCGCTTCATCGTGCCGACAGGGTCTGCGTCCACCCATTGCGGTTTCCTGTATGGAGTCAGGGCCTGTGGTAACCGAGCGCCAGTGCATGGTGTCTGTGTGCGCCGCGATGCCGAGAGCCAGAAACAACGCGTCAGCACCAAGTTAAAAGCCGTAACCGAGGTAATTGGCCTGGAAATCGATATTCCGGAACACGATATTATCTGCGATGACAGCATGCTGGCACCGGGTTACGGGCTTCCCGGCGCGGCAACGGTCGAGGCGATCAAGTACCTGGCCCGTAAGGAAGGTATCCTGCTCGATCCAACTTACTCGGGCAAGGCATTCGCGGTGTTGTTGGAGATGTTGAAACAGGGCGAGTTTAAGCCGGACGAACACGCGGTATTTTTACATACCGGTGGTGCGGCATCGTTGTTCGCTTACCCGGAACTGGTCGAAAACGCATAATGACGACCAATTTTCGATGGACGCGCTATCGGCGGATATCTACAATCTAGCGTCTTTGTTATTGACCGAACCTGAGGAGAAGCCTCGATGTCCAAACCCAAGATAATTGTTACCCGACGTTGGCACCCGGAAGTTGAGGCGGTGCTGGTGGAACGCTTCGATACCCGGCTGAATGAAGACGATCACCCGATGTCGGTGAGCGAGTTGCAGGACGCATTGCGCAGTGCAGACGCGGTTTTACCGACGGTGTGTGACAAGGTCACTGCCGAAGTACTTGGCGCCGATAATATTCGTGCCAAAATTCTCGGCAGCAATGGCGTCGGTTTTAATCATATCGACCTGGAGGCTGCTAAAGCAGCAGGTCTAACAGTAACCAACACGCCAGAAGTACTTACCGACTGCACCGCGGACCTGGCCATGACCTTGTTGCTGGCAGTCGCGAGACGGGCAGGGGAAGGCGAACGCCACCTGCGTAACGGCGAATGGACCGGCTGGCGCCCCACTCACATGATGGGTACCAGTGTCACCGGCAAGACCCTGGGCCTGATCGGCATGGGACGCATTGCGCGCGCCGTTGCCGCACGTGCCGCGCACGGTTTCAATATGAAAATCATATTTCATGATCCCTTTCCGCCGCGTGCCGAAGACATCGAGGGTTTAAATGCAAGCTCGTGTGCTTCACCCGAAGAAGTATTTGCACAGGCCGATTTCGTGTCGCTGCATTGCCCTGGTGGCAAGGAAACCTATCACCTGATCGGCACCGAGGCCTTCAAGGCGATGCAGCCGGGTGCGTTCCTGATCAACACCGCGCGCGGCGATGTCGTTGACGAAAGCGCACTGATAAGCGCGCTGGAAAATGGTGAAATCGCGGGTGCGGGTCTCGATGTGTTCGAAAAGGAGCCCGCCGTCAGCGCGGGACTACTGAAGCTCGAGAATGTCGTATTGTTGCCGCATCTCGGCAGCGCAACCCGGGAGACCCGCAAGGCGATGGGGATGCGCGTGGTTGAAAATATCGAAGCCTTCTTTAACGGCGATATCCCGCGTGACAAGCTGGTTTGAATTGTTCGCCAACGAGCCGGATTACCCTGGTTGAACAATGGATATGAGTTTCAATTTTATTATCGGAGTGCTGGCAATTGCTTATGGAGTGTACAGCTTTATCCAGAGAAAGATCGCACCTGAAAAAATCGCAAAACTGCAAGTGATGATCGAGCGCAATGGTGAGAAAATGGGTCATTCCATCCACCTGTTCGGTTACACGATACTACCCATTACTGCCGGCTTGTTAATACTCTACGCCCATTTCAACGGTTAAACTCAGGCGTCTGCTGGTGCAGAAAATACTAACAGTCATCCTTCTGCAAATCTGAAACTCAAAAACGATGGAAACAGATGTAATTATTATAGGCGCTGGCGCATCCGGCCTGTCGGCCGCCAAGGAACTGACCAGGCTGGGGCTGTCATTTACAGTTGTCGAAGGATCGCACCGAATCGGTGGCAGGGCTTATAGCGAGGAAATAGCACCGGGCGTATGGTTCGACCTGGGCTGTAGTTACCTGTCTCAGGGTGAGACCAACCCGTTTGTGGCTATCGCAGATGAACTGGGCGTCGTCCTCGGCAAAGACAGGGGCGACCTGTTTGAAGATAGCAACATAAGGCTTCATAAAAACGGGGTGCCACTCAGTTCAATCGAAAGCGAGGCTTATACTGCTTATTTATCGGAATGTGATGCGGCTGTGACTGCTGCCGCAGATCGGGGAGAAGACATAGCGATCGTTGACCTGGTGGATATCGACAGTGAATTTGCCACGATCTTCATGCATAGCATGGCGGATTATTGTACGCGCGACATAGACGAAGTCTCGTCGGTTGATTTTGCAAATACTGACAAAGGTTCCGACATTCCCGTGTTAAATGGCTACGGTAACCTGGTTGCAGCCTGGGGTTCCGACGTGACGGTTTCACTCAACACCAAAGTCGCGCGTATCGACTGGAGCGGTGTCGGCGTTTCGGTGGAGACTTCCAGGGGAGCATTGCGCGGGCGAGCCGTCCTGTGCACCGTTTCTACCGGGATTCTTGCCGCGGGTGAAATTGAATTTGTGCCCGCGCTGCCCGACTGGAAAATGGAAGCCGTTCTGGGTCTACCCACCGGTACCGAAAACAAGATCTGCCTGCACTTCGATCGAGATGTGTTTGGCCCCGATGGGCGTGGATTTCACTACACCTGGAATGACGAGGGTTTAGCTGGCGGATTCGAGGCCAGCGTCATGGGGCTTAATACGGCAGTCGCGTTTACCGGTGGGCGCTTTGCAGTCTGGCTGGAAAAGCAGGGCCAGCAAGCCGGCCACGAGTATGCAGTCGATCGGGTCGCCGAAGTTTTTGGCAACGACATACGCAAACATGTAACACGTTCAATCGTTACCGCCTGGACCACCGAGCCCTGGACCCGCGGATCCTATTCCTGCGCACTGCCCGGGCAGGCGCACCAGCGTACCGAGCTCGCGCGGGTGCTTGGTGATCGCCTGTTCTTCGCCGGAGAGGCGACCACCATCCACGATTACGCTTTCTGCCATGGCGCCTATCGGTCCGGCATTCGTGCCGCGCAGGAAATATCCCAAACCCTCGCGAGTTAAGCACCTGGTTCCCTGAAAGGACACACTAATGCCAGTAAAATCTTCTTGAACATGAATTACTCAGCGCATTGGAGTAATATCTCAGATCAGAATAAATACTAGCAATACTCAAGTTCGCGGTATTGTGA
>JARFPR010000243.1 GCA_029288195.1 Gammaproteobacteria bacterium
AATCGATGCCGGGCGGATTCGATGCCAGCGGCGTGGTGCGCCAGGTACGGTTGTCGGAAGGCAAAATCAAGGTCGAGCACGGACCCATCGATCGTCTCGGCATGCCGGGGATGACGATGATGTTTCGTGTCGAGGATCCAGCCCAGCTTGCCGGCCTGGATAAAGGTTCGGAAATTGATTTCGACGTCGACAACACTGCGGCTGGATTTTCGATTACGCGGCTGGCGATGAAATCGAGTCGTTTCGATGCCACCGGTGTGGTCAAGCAGGTCCGGATGTCCGAGGGCAAGCTCAAGATCGAGCATGGTCCCATCGATCGGCTCGGCATGCCGGGGATGACGATGATGTTTCGTGTCGAGGATCCGGAGCAGATGGCGAATATCGAGAAGGGCTCGGAGATCGAGTTCAACGTCGACAATACAGCCGCCGGGTTCGCCATCACCAGGCTGCAGTTGATGGGCGGCGATGCGAGCGATGCCTTCGACGCGAGCGGTACGGTTAAGTCGATCCGGGCCGACCAGGACAAGGTCAAAATCGAGCACGGCCCTATCGACAAGTTGGGCATGCCGGGGATGACGATGCTGTTCAAGGTCAGGGATGCACGGTTCCTGATTGGGCTGCAGCGCGATATGCCCGTCGATTTCGACGTGGTCAACGGGCCAGGCGGTTTCGAGATTACCCGTATCCGGCCGGCAAACGGTCCGCAAATGGCGGCGGCGGTCGGTCGTCTTTGCTACAGGCTCGGCCCGTTTGCGAAGCAGGATCAGGCTCGGGCAGTGGGCCAACGATACCGGGACCGGGGTGCGGCGACGCAACTCAAATCCGTCAGCGAAAGGCAGTTTTTAGGCACCATGGTTTATATCGATGGCCACGCAACGCGTGAAGCCGCATTAGCCACCGCTCGCGATCTGCAGGCCAAAGGGATCGAGGATTACTGGTTGCTTAACGAGCCAGGCAAGCAGCATGCGATTTCGCTAGGCGTGTTTGGTCAGCAGCAGAATGCTGCGCGTTTCAAGGACAGGGCCACAGCGATGAATCACCCGGCCAAAACCGAACCGCGCTACCGCCAGCGAACCATGCTCTGGCTGCAAGTCGAGCAGACGAGCACCATGCAAAACCTGCAACTGTTGACCGCCGCCGAACTCGAATCCGGAGTCCGCCAGGTTCCAGGTGATTGCCCGGCAGAAGAGGAGTCATGAATATGAATTCGAATCTGACCAAAATCGCTCTTTTGGGCATGCTGATCACGCTGACAGCTTGCACCAGCGTACCCGATGACGGCGGTATCGCCCCGGTACAGGAACTGGTAGACGCCATTGTCGGCAGCGATAGCCCCGCTACCAGGCTGCAACCGGAAAATGAACTGACGCCGGACGAGGTCGCGGCCATTTTGAAATCGCCGCTGGATAGTGAGAACGCCGAATTGCTGTCGATGCGGTTGAATCCGCAAGCGCGCTCCAACCTGTTGCGAGTCGGTATCGCCGAAGCCGACTACGCTCAAGCCGGGCGTATTCGTAATCCCGGTTTCACTTACGAGCGAACGACCGAGGGCGAATACTCCTCCTCCCTGCTGTTCGACATCGGCGGCCTTTTGCTAATGCCGTTGCGCCGAGAGGTGACCTTGCGCCAGCTCGAAGCGGCGCGTTTCGATGCGGCAGGCTCGGTGATCGAGCACGTGGCCGATACGCGCATCGCCTGGATCAGGGCGGTCGCCGAACAGCAACTGACCCGCCTGGTCGAACGCTCGCTGGAAACTGCCGCGACTGCCAACGACATGACCCGGCAGATGACCGCGCTGGGTCACAGTGGCATGTCCGAGGCGGCTGAGTCGGAAATCTTCCTCGGTGAAATGCGCTCCGCGCTGACCCGCCAGCGCTTGGCGGAATCGGCAACTCGTGAAGCGCTGATTCGGCAACTGGGTTTGTGGGGCAATGCGGCGCGACAGCTTGCGCTGCCACAAAGCCTGCCGGCGTTGCCGGGGTCGCTGCAGGAGTTTGAATCGGTGGAGGGCGAGGCGATCGAAAGACGCATCGACGTGCAGGTCGCTAATGCCAATATCGAGGCCATGGCGAGCAATTACGATTTGACGCGCAGAAACCCGTTTTTGTCGTCGATCGAGTTGGGTCCAGTACTGGAAAAAGGCGAGGAAGACACGGAGCGTGGTTTCGAGCTTGAGTTCAGTATCCCAATCTTCGATGCCGGCGGCATCGCCAACGACAAGGCCAGGTTCCTGTTCGAACAGGCCCAGGCGCAGGCGCAGTCGGTCGCCATCGCAGCGGCCTCGCAGGCGCGCGAGGCCTTGTTGACTTATCGCAGTTACTGGGATATCGCCAGGCACTATGAAATGGTGCTGCTGCCCCTGAGGCAGCGGGTCAGCGCTGATAAATTGCTGCATTACAACGGCATGCTGATCAGCGTTTTCGACTTGCTGGAGGATGTGCGCGCCAGCGCCGAACTCGAAGCCAACGCGATTCGCGCCATGCGCGATTTTTGGATTGCCGAGACCCGCCTGCAGCTCGCGCTGACGGGCTCTTCACCCGGCATGATGATGTCCGAGGCAGTTTCCATGCCGGCTTCCGGCGCCGCCGCAGATCATTAGAGGATCACGAACATGACAGACAGAAGAAATTTTTTAAAGGGCGTCGGCGTCGCCACGGCCATGGGTACAGGGCTGATATCACGCTCGGCGCTGGCCGCGTTGCCGGAATCGCCCACGTCGAGCGCTACCACGATGGAAGTGCCGCCCGAACCCACTACCGGCCCCTGGTTCAAACCGGTGGTCACCCTCAACAGCTGGTCGCTGCCCTGGCGTATGAAAAACGGGTGGAAAGAGTTTCACCTGACTGCGGAAGCGGTCGAACGCGAGATCGCACCGGGCATGGTGGCGCGGCTGTGGGGTTACAACGGCCAGTCACCAGGGCCGACCATCGAGTGCGTGGAAGGCGACAAGGTGCGCATATTCGTCACCAACCGCTTGCCGGAGCACACTACCATACACTGGCATGGCATATTTCTGCCCGCCGGCATGGACGGCGTGGGCGGTCTCAACCAGCCGCAGATCCCGCCCGGCAAGACCTACGTCTACGAGTTCGAGCTGAAGCAGTCGGGCACCTTTATGTATCACCCGCACGCGGACGAAATGGTGCAAATGGCGATGGGCATGATGGGTTCCCTCGTGGTGCATCCGCGTGACCCGAACCAGCATCGAGTGGATCGCGACTACTGTTTCCTGATGTCGGCCTACGACATTGAACCGGGCACCCTGACCGCGCGTATCAACACCATGCTGGATTTCAATATCTGGACCTGGAACAGCCGCGTTTTCCCCGGCATAGACCACCTGGTGTGCAAGCTCGACGAACGTGTACGGGTGCGCATGGGTAATCTCACCATGACCAACCACCCGATACATATTCACGGGCTCAAGTTCGAGGTTTCCTGTACCGACGGCGGCTGGGTACCCGAGCGGGCGAGATGGCCGGAAGTCACCGTCGATATCGCTATCGGGCAGATGCGCGCCGTCGAGTTTATCGCCGACGCCCCCGGTGACTGGGCTATGCACTGCCACAAGTCGCACCACACGATGAACCCGATGGGACACGATGTGCCGAACATGATTGGTGTCGATCAGAGCCGCGTGCAAAAAAGTCTCGGCAAACTGATGCCCGGCTACATGATTATGGGTGAGCGCGGTATGGCGGACATGGGCGAAATGATCATGCCGCTGCCGAAAAATACCTTACCGATGATGACCGGCCAGGGCCAGTTCGGTCCCATTGAGATGGGTGGTATGTTTACGGTTTTGAAGGTCAGGGAAGACCAGAAACCCGGCGACTACACCGATCCGGGCTGGTACCGGTACCCGGCAGGCACCGTTTCATACGAGGTTTAGGTGTAATCATTTTTTTAATAATTAGGAGTAGGTAAACACAATGAAGAACACAATTAAAACTTTTTACGCGGCGCTGGTCGCGGTCATGCTCGGCCTGGCGCCAGTCGGCGTGAACGCCCACAGCGAAGAACATGCGGACGAGGTGCAGTACGACCCGGTCGAGAACGAATTCGGCAGCTACCAGCCCGGGATGAAGGTGACCCGTACCATCGAGATTGACATGAACGACCAGATGCGTTTTTCGCCGGACCTTATCAAGGTGAACGAGGGCGACGTAATCCGTTTTGTGCACACCAATTCCGGGCAACTGATGCACGAATTCGTGCTGGGCACCCCGGAATCGCTGGCGCAGCACGCCGAGATGATGAAGAAATTCCCGGGCATGGAGCATTCCGAGCCCTACATGGCGCACGTTCCCCCCGGCAAGAAGGGTGAAATCATCTGGAAGTTTACGAAATCCGGCGAGTTCGGCTTCGGCTGCCTGATTCCCGGCCATTTCGACGCTGGCATGAAAGGCAAAGTCATCGTCGGTTCCTAGGGACTCGTGCAGCGAGCGGTTTGCCAGGGATTGCCGTCAATCGAAATCCATGGCTTAATTACAAAAGTCGTATAATCTGTCTAAGTTCTTATCTCCTTTGAATTCGTTTATGGGTAATGCATCCGAAATTCCGCTTGAGCTTCTCGATGAAATACGCAGCAAGGCGCAGCATGCGGCCGAGCCGCGCAGTTTGACCCCAGAGCAACGCGACTCGTTGTTCGAGAAAATCAAGATCCTGCTCGAGAAGAGGAATGCGGTACTCATCACGCATTATTATGTCGATGAGCAGCTGCAGATCCTGACAGATGCCACTGGCGGCTACGTCGGTGATTCGCTGGGTATGGCTGATTACGGCAACCGTCATCCCGCAACCACGCTAGTCGTAGTAGGGGTGCGTTTCATGGGCGAATCAGCAAAGATTCTCAACCCGGAAAAACGCGTGATCATGCCGGATCTGGCTGCCGAATGCTCTCTTGATCTGAGCTGTCCGATCGAGAGCTTCAGTGCCTTCTGCGATCAGCACCCCGACAGAACCGTGATGGTATATGCCAACACCAGTGCGGAGGTCAAGGCGCGCTCTGACTGGGTAGTCACTTCGTCAAATGCCGTCGATATCGTGGCCCACCTGCACGCCAGGGGTGAGAAGATTATTTTTGCCCCTGATCGTCATCTCGGCAATTATGTGCAGAAGAAGACCGGTGCCGACATTCTGAACTGGCAAGGCTTTTGTGTCGTACATGACGAGTTCAAGGCAAATGCACTGCGGCAACTGATGCAGGAGCACCCGGACGCTGAGGTGATTGCGCACCCTGAATCGCCTACCGAGGTGCTTGATATTGCGAGTGCGGTCGGTTCCACGACACAGCTGATAAATGCCGCGAAAACATCCACGGCGAAAACCTTGATCGTTGCAACCGATTTCGGGCTTTTTCACAAGATGCATGAAGCGGCTCCCGACAAAGAACTGATTGCGGTGCCAACAGGTGGCGACAGCGCATCCTGTGTCAGTTGTGCCCATTGCCCATGGATGGCAATGAACAGCCTGGATAACCTTGCCGCGGTTCTGGAAGATGAGCATGACGTTAGCCACGAGATCGATGTCGACGAATCGATTCGTGAGAAAGCGCTGAAGCCGATCGAGCGTATGCTTGAGTTTTCCCGCTCGCAGGGCAAAGTCTAACTTCCCGAACGATCCGGTATGACTCAGCGTATGGAGCAGCACTTGCTCACACGGATAGGTGCATGAAGCGTCTGAATTTTCCGAACTGCCAGCCTGGACGATCACCCCGGTTCGGGAGCACTTTACCTGCTAGCCTGTTCTTCTTGGAAATCCCACAGTAGCTAATTTCCTGTTGAATGTCTGTTTAACGGAGGAATGACAACACCAAAGATCAGTCCAACAGCCCTGCCTTACGGTACCCTTCGATCCAGTTGTCGGCATCTTCCTGGCGCTTGCAAATTCGCGCATGATTGGCAGCGTAGCGCGGAAAATTGACCTCTTCCGAGCAAAGCGACCAGAACTGAGCTGCTGCTTTGTGGGCTTCCTCCATGCGTCCCAAATGCGCGTAGCAGGCTGCCATGTGTGTATAAGTGTGGGGTGGTGGATTTTGAAGGTTCCGGTAGATTTCCAATGCCGCTTCGTAATCGCACAGCTGGAACAAAACCTCTGCTTCAGATTCCCATGCGAAAGGATTATATTGCGGATCCATTTCCCGGGCTTTTGCCAGCCAGCGCCAGCCTTCCGCCGCATCGCCTTCACAGGCTAAAACAAAGCCGTAGAGACCCATGGTGATTACATCGTTGGGATTGAGTTGCAGGGCCAATTTTATGTGGGTATGTGCCTGGTCAAATTTACCAAAACAATAATATGTCGAGCCGACTAGCGCATGAATTGCTGGATCGTTTTCCCCATACTTAAGAGCACTTTCGATGTGAGGCCTGGCCTTTGATTCCTGATCCCCATACCAGATTCCCAGGCTAAACATATTGTAGCCATAGATTCGGGCAAGCAGTCCGTGTGCCAGTGCAAATGTCGGATCGATATGGACTGCTTTTTCGAGCATGGTAACGGCAGCAGGATCATTCCCGGCGCTATTCTCATAAATCCATCGGCCTTGCAAATAGAAGTCGTATGCTGAAAAGCTGTCAGTAGACTTACGTAGTGCCTGTGCTCTCATCGAATTTTGAATTCGAGCAGGAAGCACGGAAACTATGGACTGGGTAATTTCATCCTGGACAGCAAAAATATCCTCTAATTCACGATCGTATCTTTCTGCCCAGATATGATTACCATTTTCAGCTTCGATCAACTGTGCAGTGATTCGAACCCGGTTCCCAACCCGTCGAACGCTACCTTCAACGACATATTGCACGCCGAGTTTTTGAGCCACCTCCTTGATATCTACTTTCTCACCCTTGAATGCAAACGAAGAATGTCGGGCAACAACATACAGTGTAGAAAAGCGGGATAGCTCGGTGATGATGTCCTCGGTAATACCATCGCTAAAATATTCTTGTTCTGTATCACCACTCATATTATTGAGCGGTAGCACGGCAATAGAAGGTTTTTCCGCTAGTCCAGGAGTCGGTTCTATTTGCCGGGTTGGTACGCAGGTCTCGGATTGTTGCTTAACAGCGTAAACCCTGACCGGTTCAGCAAAACCCTTTAGATCCCGTTCACCCAGGTTTTCATATTCAAATGGTAGCCGCTTGGGTATTGTTTCGTACGCGGCTGCCTGAACACAGATTCCCCCTGATTCGGCTAACTGCTCTAAACGCTGTGCCAGTACGATACCCTCACCGGTCACGATATTGTCAGCTACCACGACTTCGCCCATTGCGATACCCACTCGAAGCGCTGGACGAATTTCATCCGATAGATTCTCGTTGTGAATCGTATTGGCGGTTTGGAACTCCAGTGCAGCAGTGACGGCATCAGATGCCCTCGAAAACTCGGCCACAAGCGCATCGCCTCGAATCTCGTGGGTGGTCCCATGATGCAGAGTTATGGATTGCGAGCAACGTTGGAAAACATCATGTATGCGTTCGTGAGCAACTGTCTCATTGAGCTGGACGAGCCTGGTAGAGCCAATTACATCAGCATGCAGGAGTACCGCGAGTTTGCGGGATGGTTCCTCAGTCATGGTTATCCCTGTCCTTATAATTATTTGGGCATGTGCGCTGATAGTATCGTGGGTGAATTCAGGGAACAAGTTGGTGACGCCGCAAGACGGTATATAGGCAGTTAGTTACATTATATTTTCAGGACCTCCGGTGTCCGCAATTGGCCGAAGATTGCCT
>JARFPR010000256.1 GCA_029288195.1 Gammaproteobacteria bacterium
TTGCCAGAGGTCGATCTTGGTCATCTTGCCGTCGCGGCCCTGGGTGTACCAGAAGCGTCCGGGGACACCGCCAACCGGTTTTTCGATATCGTGATGCTCGGTAGCCTTGATGACGTGTACCGCGTAGCCGGTATCGATATGATCGACGATTTCATGCTTGTCGCCGTCGATGATTGCGATCTTGCCGGCGTCACGTTCGATGACCACGAAGAAATTTTCCCAGTTACGACCATGTAGTGGTTTGGTTGGATAATCCTTCGGTTCGATGTAGACCTTGTGCCTTTCCTTCATCAACGCCAGCGACATTTCCGGCGGTACCGGCGGCTCCATCTGGATGTAGCGCGCCAGCAGGTCGATTTCTTCATCGCTGAAGATATCGTCAAAGTTGTTCATGCCGCCCTCGGTGCCAATCTTGATAATCTTGGCCAGGCGCTTGGTGCCGAGCTTGAGAGTGCCCTTGGATTTCTTCGCCTTGTCCGGCTCTGGTAACAGGCTTTTACCCGTAGCGCCTTTCCTCAGTACCCCGTGACAGCCGGCACAACGCTGGAAGTACATGCTTTTTGCCTGTTCGAATTCAGCTTCGTTGAGCGGCTCGAATTGTTTCTTGGCGGCAACAGTTACCCCCGATGTTGTAACCAGCCCGATACACGCGGTAAGCAGAATCGCTCCGTGTATGAATTTTTGTTTGATACTCATCGATCGTGCTCCTGATTGAAAAATAATGACCCGCAACTGGCATCATTGATTGAAGAAAGTGTTTCAGGTAGCAACGTTATGACTTTGAGTAGCGCCCTTCCTTGACTATTGTCAAATGCAGAAATCTGATCATAGCGTGGTTGGTATACGTTAAATCAGGCAAG
The DNA here is from genome assembly GCA_029288195.1 of Gammaproteobacteria bacterium. Lineage (GTDB taxonomy): Bacteria > Pseudomonadota > Gammaproteobacteria. The sequence goes on from JARFPR010000256.1 coordinate 861, forward strand.
GAAGAACTGAAGCGGAACTTCAGATAGAAAGGATTGTATACCAGGGCGCGTTGCGCCCTGGTATCGGTGTGTCGTTATTGGGACTTATTGCCCAAGGCTAGCGTAGTATGCGGCGAGATTGGCGATATCATCGTCGGAGAGCGGTGCGGCCATCGGCGCCATCATTGGGTTAGCGCGCTGGCCGTCACGAAAGGCTTTCATTTGAGCCACCAGGTAACCTGCTTTTTGCCCTGCCAGGTTAGGCCACATATCGTTCGGACTAATTCCATTTGGGCCATGACAGGCGGCGCAGGTCGCGGATTTGCTTTTCCCGGCCGCGGCGTCACCGGCAAAAACGGCAGCTGCGTTTACGCTGAGTAAGGCAGCCGTAATTAGTAACAAGATTTTTCTCATTTTTTAATCCTCTCTGGATTTCGGTTATAACCAACAATAATCATAAATTTTTATATACGGGGAATCCTTGACTTATATCAGAACCTTTTCGCTTAGTCGACTGGGGCAGTCGACTTTGTTTTTGTAGGTATTGTGATTCTGTTGCGTGTTACTGTGGTTTTTTAGGTATCGGCGGTGGAATATATTCTCGCTGACACTCGAGCACTGGAGTCGTCCAGCATACAACAAGAGCAGCTGTCTGAAGACCAGGATGAATCAGGGGGTATAGCTTTGGTTAGTGCGGGATAGTCGACGAAAAAGACTTCTTATCTTTATCGATCTCTGGCTCCGAAGATAACTGTTCCTTAACGCGGGCGATGAAAGCATTGGTGGAATCTTTCGCAGCTTCGTTACTGGATGCCCCGGCATTAGGCGGGATTATGACCGTGCTTTCGAAGTCATCTTCCTCGGGCTGGTCCTTGTCTTCAAGCACTTCAACTTCTGACCCGAGGTCAAAATCAACCGGTGGTTTGGCTGGAGTCACCTTGGAGCCATTCGGTTCACTCGGAGGAATTGACGCTGACCCCAATGGTGCAGCAGGCGGTTGGGCGAGATTTGGCTCGGCCGCGGGTTCTGCAGTCGACATCGGAGGAATCGGTGCCGATCCCAGTGGTGTTGAGGGCATCGGAGAGGATTCTGGCTTAGTCTCAGCTTGCGGGGCTGACATCGGAGGAATCGGTGCCGATCCCAATGGTGTCGTGGGCATCGGTGAAGGTTTGGACTCAGCTGAAGTTTCCGAACCTGACATCGGAGGAATCGGTGCTGATCCCAGCGATGATACCCTGGCTGCAGGTCGAGGTGGTTCCGCGTCTGCTCCTTCCGCTTGCGGCGCGGGTGCAGAGGCAAACGGTGAGGGCTTGTCAAAGACTCCTGATGACGTTGCAGGTGCTGGATCCGGGGTAGACTCTTGCGCTATAGATGGAGTTGGTGCAGAAGCAAACGGTGAGGGCTTGTCAAAGACTCCTGACGCCGCCGCAGGTGCTGCTTCTTTCGGAGCTGGCTTTGGTTCCTGGGCTGCGCTCGCTGGAGCTGCTTCTTTCGGGGCCGGTTTTGGTTCCTTGGCCGCGCTCACTGGAGCTGCTTCTTTCGCAGCCGGCTTTGGTTCCGGGGCCGCGCTCACTGGGGCGGCTTCTTTCGGGGTCGGCATTGGTTCCGGTGCCGTGTTCACGGGAGCCGCTTCTTTTGCAGCCGACTTTGGTTCCGGGATTGCGTTCACGGGAGCCGCTTCTTTCAGGACCTTCGGTGTTTTGCGTTTTGCGGGTTTCGGAGCCTTCTTAGATACTGCCGCTGCGACGGGGGTATGATCTCTGGCGGGCTCGAAACGCATTGTGTCGCGCGCGGACTTCATGTTTTCCATTTCGTAAACATTACCGACGCCGAGTTCAAATTTCGGTCCTGAAAACTGGCTTAAGTACTTGCTCAGGTTTGGCTTCAATCCATATCCGTCGGCAGTTATATGCAAGCGCCTGTTAAGCAGGTATAGCAATTGCAGTATGATCAGCCTGATTGGCGCTGCGTCGTTACCGATACCCAGCATTTCGCGATTGCTCAAGGCTAGCGGAGCAGCATTACGCCAGGCAAAGCAGCCCTGGGTAGCGATCACAGCGGGCAGGGCTTTCATTGGAGTCGAAACCCCATCTTTTTGTCGATGGTCGATCCAGAGTTCTATATTTTCCTGCAATTGTCGGTAGCTGTTCTTGATGCCGCTAAAACCATATACGAATCCCGGCGGTCTGCCAATCAGTTCAAAACGTGCGGTGCGCAGTGGATCCTCGTGAATGAATTCCTTGTTGGGGCCTGGTTTTAAACCATTTTTCTTGGCCAGCCTGATCAACACTGTCTTGTCCATGTTGGTTTCGAGCCGGGCAAGCGAAGCGCAGGCGTCGAGTGATTCAAAGAATGTTTTGCGAATAAATTTGGCTCTGACTGAAAAAGTTGCGAGTACCGATTCGTAGAGGTAAGCATCCTGGATGCCAGGCATTCCGATTCGTGGGAATTCACGGTTGTAAACGATGACTTCAAGATGATCTGAATAGTTACCAAAGGCATCGACAATTCGACCCGAGCCAATACCGTAGTTTTCAGGTAAGAAAGGTTCCAGAACGGTACGCACAAATGCGTCTTTTGCCGCCGAATCTTCCAGTTCGTCCTTTTCGATCGCAGCAATTAATTCGGCTTCGCCTTTTAATTTTTTTGCAACCAGTATTGCCCAGTCTTCGTAATTGTTCATGTTACCTACCGCAAGAAGCGCTTCTATCAGATTATTTTTAGCAGAATGGAGGGAAAATTCTACATTATTATCAGTGCTTTAATATAATTTTATAGAATAATCCTAGCTTATAGCCCCGATATCCGAGTATCACAACTTTTCACACGGTCATCTGCCGGTGTTTCAGAACATTCCCGGAACATTGATTTTTAAGTGATTGATTGAGCAAGTACCTGAGAGATAAGCCAAAAAAGCCGCCTCCAACCAGCCCGGGTGTGGTTTGCTTCTTTTATGTAATCGCCTGGACCGGGGTATTCTTGCCTCGCTACACTTTTACCAGCGATCCCACGATTTAGCTAAATATTTACGCAAGGTTTTAACGAGATGGGCGCGCCAGCGACGAAATGATCGTTAATGAGGCGGGTTGAGGAGGTTATGGTGGCCGAGGTTTTGCAGCAGGCGTTCGCCGCATAAGGCCATGGTGGTGTCCAGTTCGCGGTAGATGATGTCCAGCGCCTGGTCGACGCCGGCTTCACCCCTGGCACCGAGGCCATAGATAAAGGCCCGCCCGATATAGGTGCTTTTGGCGCCCAGGCAGATTGCCTTAAGTACGTCCTGTCCCGAGCGAATGCCCCCGTCGAAATGAACCTCGATGTCGTTGCCGACCGCGTCAACGATTTCGGGCAGCGCACTGATCGAGGAACGTGCGCCATCAAGCTGGCGACCACCATGGTTGGAGACGACGATTGCGTCCGCACCAACCCTGGCCGCCATACGTGCGTCTTCCGGGTCGAGAATGCCCTTGATGATCAGTTTCCCGCCCCAGCGTTCCTTGATCCAGTCGATATCGTCCCAGGAAAGCTTCGGATCAAACTGCTCTGCGGTCCACGACGACAACGAGGACAGGTCGCCGACGCCCTTGGCGTGGCCGACGATGTTCCTGAAAGAATGGCGTTTCGTGGTGAGCATGTTCAGGCACCAGCGTGGCCGGCTGATGATTTGCAACGCGGCATTAAGTGTGGGCGAGGGTGGTGCGCTTAATCCATTGCGGATGTCCTTGTGCCGTTGGCCAAGGATTTGCAGGTCTAGCGTCAGCATCAGCGCACTACAGCCGGCATCTTTGGCGCGATCGATCAAGCGGCCGATAAAATCACGGTCCTTCATGACGTAGAGTTGAAACCAGAAGGGTTTGCTGGTGTGCTCGGCGACGTCTTCAATGGAGCAGATGCTCATCGTTGACAGGGTAAAGGGTAGGCCGAATTTCTCCGCTGCGCGCGCCGCCTTGATTTCGCCGTCCGGATAGTGCATGCCGGTCAATCCGACCGGTGCCAGTGCCACCGGCATGGATATCTGCTGCCCGATCATCTCGGTTTTTACCGAGCGGTCGGTAATGTCCACGGCAACCCGTTGCCTGAGCTTGATATCCTGGAAATCGGTTTCATTGGACCGGTAAGTCGACTCGGTCCACGAACCTGAATCGGCATAATCGTAGAACATACGCGGTACGCGCCTGCGCGCCAGTTTTTGCAGATCTCTAATGTCGCAAATCGCAGTCATGGATACCTCCTGTGTGCAGGCCAAGTTTACTTGAATCCGGTTGCAAATCCATCAGCTGATCTAAAACGTAATATTAAGTATTGTGGGCTGATAATTTCGGTTAGCATCTTCGCCATGCTTTCAATCAAGAACCTGTGCAAGTCATACCATTACGCCGAGGTCCAGCAGAATGTTCTGCAGCAGCTCGAGTTTGAAATGGGTACTGCGTCATCGGTGGCCCTGCTCGGTGAAAGCGGCAGCGGTAAATCTACGCTGCTGCATTTGATTGCAGGACTCGACCGGCCGGACAGTGGCGAGATCAATTTTGCCGGGTACCCGATTCACTCGGAGCGGGAATCGATCCTGGCCGAGCTGCGGCGGTCGCAGATGAGCCTGGTGTTTCAACAGTTCCACCTGATCCCCACGCTATCGATCCTGGATAATATTCGTTTCCAGGCGGCACTGTGCCAGCGCTTCGACAACCATTATGAAACGGAATTAATCGAGCGGCTGGGTTTGGCCGACCATCTCGATAAATACCCGCACCAGTTGTCGCGCGGTCAGCAGCAGCGTGTTGCCATCGCCCGATCACTGTTGCACAAGCCGCAACTGGTGTTGGCCGATGAACCGACCGGCAATCTCGATGAGAATTCCAGCCTCGAAGTGATGGGGTTGTTCAGTGACCTGGTCAAGCAGGCCGGTAGCAGCCTGTTAATGGTGACCCATAGCCCGGCGATGGCAGAGTTTATGGATCGGCGCGTCTGGCTGCATAACGGCAAGCTGGCGGAAACCGGGTGAATACCGGGTTGTACTGGATATTGAAGGCGTTGCTCAGCCATTACTGGCGGCATCCCTGGCAAACCTTGTTCCTGACGATCGGCCTGGTCGCCGGTGTGGGTTTGTGGTCGGCGGTGCAAATCATCAACCAGCATGCCGAGGCGAGTTATCAACAGGCGCAGAGCCTACTGGGTGCGCAGGCAAGTCACTGGATCCGCAGTCGTCGTGACGAGGGTATCGACCAGGCAACCTATATCGAGTTGCGCCGTGCCGGTTTTCGCCAGGTAATTCCAGTTATCGAGCTCGAAGTCAGTACCGCGGCCGGGGTGTCGATTAGCATCATTGCGACCGATTTGCTGGCTCTGCCCGAAACCGTATTCGATGGCGAGCAGTCAACACAGGATTTCTCCACAACCTGGATTGAATTCGTGCAGCCGCCTTATCGAGCCTGGGTGCCCGCGGTGCTTGCCGCTGAGCTCGATCTGGAAGAGGGCGCTGGGCTCGAATTGCGCGATGGTCGGTTGTTGCCGCCCGCGTTGATCCAGGCGCGCGAACAGCAGGGTCGACAGGTACTGGTCGATATCGGGGCAGCGATGTCCCTGTCAGGTTCGAGTCGTTTCAGTTACCTCAGCGTCGGTGAAATTACGCCGCTGGAATATGCGCGACTTGAAGCGAGCCTGCCGGCAAGTCTCGAGTTAGTCGAAAACCAGCAACACCTGGATTTGCAGCAACTGACCGCGAGCCTGCACACCCACCTGACCGCGATGAGCCTGTTGTCATTTGCGGTGGGGCTATTTATCGTATTCAACGCGGTACGTTTTTCTTTATGGTATCGCCGTACAACCCTGCTGGACCTGCGCCTTATGGGTTGTGATCTACGCCAATTGCTGGCCGCGATCCTGATGGAGACATTGGCGTGGAGCCTGGTCGGAACGGCACTTGGTTTCGTGCTCGGAGTGGTGCTGACGCAGGTGCTGTTACCCGGGCTGGGCGCCAGCCTACAGAGTCTCTACGATGCTACCGTGGACGCCGAGCTTGGGCTCAGCCCGTGGACACTGCTGCAGGCCTGGAGTATTACCCTGATCGGCCTCCTGTGGGCGCTCGCCTGGCCGCTTTACCGACAGCTGCTGCGTAGCAGCCTCGAGGCGGGTAGTACCGACGTGATGCTTGCCGACGAAACCATCGCGCGTCGCCGACTAGCGTTCGCAGCCCTGCTGCTAGCCTGCCTTGCCTGGGTCGCCTATACGCAGATTGAGACGGTTACCCAGGGTTTCGCAGTGCTCGGCATGATCCTGTTTGCCGCTGCCTGGATACTGCCGTTTTTACTGGCCCGGGCTCTAAGCCTGGTTGACTCCCTGTTGCCGCAACGAAACCTGCTGGCGCGCTGGATGATAAGCGACGGTTGGTCCCAGCTGCCGGCGCTACGCAGCGCAATGATGGCGCTGCTGCTGGCATTAACCGCGAACCTCGGTGTGGGTAGCCTGGTCGACAGTTTCCGTGATGCCTTTATCGGTTGGCTGGAGGTGCGCCAGAGCGCCGATATCTACTTACGTGCCCCGAACCTGAACTACCAGTCACTTGAAACTTCGGCAGGCAACGCAAGCTGGCTCGTCGACAGCCATCATCGCATTGGTGTCAGTACGCGCTGGCGTGATCGTCCGGCGCTGATCCGGGGGATCGATCCGCGGGCAACGGATAGCCTGGTATTGCCGTTATCCCGGTGGCAGGGAGAATCCGCCGCATCGGCACGGCAAATCTGGCGCGAACAATCGGCAAAGGTACTGATTAATGAGCAAGTGCATTTTCTTGCCGGGGTAGAGATTGGCGAAAGCATTGCATTACAAACTGACAATGGCTTGCGGAATTTTGAAGTGGTCGGCGTTTTCTATGACTACGGTAATCCTTACTTCCAGTTCTATCTGCCGGACCATGTGGTCGCGAGTAACTGGAGTCATCATTACTCGCGCGGCATTGCGCTGTGGTTAAACCCACAAAACAAGAGTGCAATGCAGCAAGCCGAGTCAAGCCTGAAGGCGCTGGGTGCGCAACCGGGTGACTGGATTTCGCAGGCGCAAATTCGCCGGCTTTCAGTCGGCATCTTTGACCGCACCTTTGCCATAACCGCGGCGATGAATCTATTGACCATGATTGTTGCCGCGATCGCACTGCTGGCCTCGTTACTGGCAATTTTACATGAGCGCATGCCGCAATTCGCACAATGGCGCGCGCTCGGGTTGCGCCAGTCGGAACAGCTTTTACTGGTTGCCACGCCGTTACTGGTTTTTTGTGCGATTGTCTGGCTGCTGTCGATTCCGCTGGGTGCATTGTTGAGCTGGATCCTGATTCATAAGCTCAACATCATCAGTTTTGGTTGGAGTATGCCGCTGGTTTGGGAGATTGAACCGGCCTTGCAGCTTGCCGTGGTGGTTTTGCTTATTTGTGCGGCGACCTTGCTGTCGGTCTCCTTGCAGTGGCGTCGGCAGATGCCACAAGCCCTGGCGCAACTTGGAGAAACAGTTTGATGCGGCTTTTAATCGTGGCCTGTGCGGCGCTGTTTGCTGTTGTGGCCCAGGCCCAGGATGTGCTCGGAGACCTGCGTGACCAGGGGCTGGGTTTTGCCCAGGTGACACCCGGTAAGGTACTTGAATTCCCGCGAGATCATGGCGCACACCCGGAATATCGTATCGAATGGTGGTACCTGACCGCGAACCTCAGCGACAGCGAGGGCCGTCAATGGGGCCTGCAGTGGACCCTGTTTCGCCAGGCGTTGAGTCCCGAACCGGCTGCCGACGGCTGGCAGAGTAACCAGATCTGGATGGCGCATGCCGCCATAACGACGCCCGACGGTCATTTCCACGCGCAACGTTTCGCACGCGGCGGTATTGGCCAGGCCGGGGTTACCCGCATCGGTCGTGATGGATATTTCAATGCCTGGTTGGACGACTGGCAGTGGCGCTCGAACGGTGCGGCGTTATTCCCGGCTGAACTCAGCTTCACCGTTGGCGAACGCGAGATAAAGCTGACACTCGAGGCCACCGGCCCGCTAGTGAAGAACGGTATTAATGGCTATAGCCAGAAATCCGCGCAGGGACAGGCCAGTTATTACTACAGCCAGCCGCACATTCGAGTAAGCGGAATGGTAACGCAGGGATCCGACAGGATTGACCTGAAGGGGCAGGGCTGGCTTGATCGCGAATGGAGTTCGCAGGCGTTGGCCGAAAACCAGCAGGGCTGGGACTGGTTCTCGCTGCATTTGAACGATGGCCACAAGCTCATGGTTTACCAGTTGCGACACGATGATGGCAACCACTGGCTCAGCGGCAACTGGATCAGCCCTGGTGGCGAAACGCGGTTACTTGACCGTAACGCGATCAAACTGCACTCAACCCGGATCAGCACTATCGCAAGCGGAGAAAAACAGACGCGTGATTTACCGCTGGAATGGCAGCTGTCCCTGGTCAACCAGAAACGCGGCTGGCACATTCGTCCACTTTATGACCAGCAATGGATGGACACGAGCATTCCCTACTGGGAGGGCGTGGTACTGGTCGAAGACGACCTGGGAAACCCGGCCGGCGTCGGTTACATGGAACTCACCGGCTACCAGTAGTTTTTGCTTAGTCTTCTAACCGCAGCAACCCGCCTTACTCGACCTTGACGATAAACCGCTGCTTGCGGTTGGTATCCAGGTCGAACTGTGAGCGACTGGTGTAATTGATGTGACGACCGTAGGTATGCACTGACAAGGTCATATGATCGGTTTCGTTGGTAACCTTATGAATGCCGCCCGTTTTCATACAAACCAGCTCACCACCGGCCGCGTCAAATTCATGCTTGATTTCGAGCTCGGCATAATCTGACTTGCTGCCATCATCGAGACGCCGGTAACCGATGTTGTGCTCAGTTCCCTCAACGCCAACCACCACGGCCCAGGTACCATGATCATGCGGGGGCGTGCCCTTGCCGGGTAACCAGTTTATCGCCAATACCGCAAGCGAATGATCCGGCTCTTCGTGCAGCAGGTGGACACCGAAGCCCTGTTCCTGGTCCGTTTCATAGTGCTTCGGCTGCAACCATGATCGATCAGTAACAAAGCGTTGTGCCAGCGGCCCCACTCGGCTGAGGATCTCGTCTTCGTCGCTCGACTCGGCGGTAATGGCGCGCAAATCGGCCACATAATTATCCAGGCTATAGTTATCAGTTGTCATACTCGCCCCTACTTATTCTCAATCGGCATTGAATTTGGGGAGCAATAATAGCATTTCGCGTAAAGCAAAGCAGACGCTCAGAATCCATTTTTCAGGGACGGCTAACGACCCAATTGAGACACTCGTAAAAAAACCACCTAGAATGAGATGGCTTAGTTACCTTCATTAAGTAGTTATTAGTTATGCTTTTGTGCGACGTGCAAATCCTAAACCGAATAAGCCTGCTGCAAACAATGCAATGATTGAGGGTTCAGGGACCGGTGTCGATGGTTCAGAAACCGGGGTCGAAGGTTCAGAGACCGAGGTCAATCCTGCTACCGCTTCGATATTTGAAAAGGTCAATATGGGCGAGCCGTCTTGAAATATCTCAGTTCCGTTAGACGTGAGTGTACCTGCCAACGCGGTAAGGTCTAGAAGGTCGGTGTCCACACCACCATTAATAAAATAAGACCCTGGACCTGTGATTGCATTCAGTAGAATCGTGTCGTCCCCTGCTCCTGTGAGGACCTCTATATCCGCATCAAAAAGTGAATCGAGTGGATCAATCTGAATGATAAACGCCATACTACTAGCGACGAGATTTAGGATTACTGAATCACCTGGGGTGGTGAAATCAACGTTTCCAACGTTTGGACTATTTAGGGATAATGTTGGGACTGAGCCGAAACTGATGTCGCCCCCACCTAATCCCGTAATTTGTGAGATATTATTTGCCGGGATTCCATCGTCTCCTAAAATTAGCACTGCTTGAGCCGACCACGGAGCTAGCAGCAATACAGATATCATTAGTAGATTATTCATCGCGTCCTTCCTCCCTAATCAGAACATATGGCGCGATATCCACGCCGAATGGTTAATGTTTATATTAATTCGCGATTTGTGAATCACGTCACAGAAAAATTTTTCTAATTTACTGGATAAATTTACAACTTTCAGATGTGGCTGTAAAGAGTTCTGTCAGTGTCTGCTTATGGCCGAAGATTGCCTCCCACCGTCGTATTATGAGCGTCTCCTTTGGAAAAACAGGCGCTGAAATCTCATCTTCGAGCAGCGGCTAACGACCCATAGCCGACCTTGCGCCTCTTAGTGGATTAACCAATTTATAATGGAACATGGATTAATCGATCTAATTTCAATTGGTACCGGATTGAATCCACAGCTCAAAGCCCTTCATGAGTCAACAACAGGCCAGAAATC
>JARFPR010000258.1 GCA_029288195.1 Gammaproteobacteria bacterium
TCCATGCCCGGCCGCAATACCGCGGGTGCGCTCGGTAACGAGGCTTCAACGCGGAATATATTGGCACCGTCCTCGGCTTTTGCGGCCGAGGTAATTCGTTCTATCTTGAGCGGAAGATCCCTTTTCGACAGGCTGGCCAGCGTCAGCGAGCCTGCCTGCCCTTCTTCAACATAGGAAATCTCGCGCTCATCAACTTTGAGGATGATGCGATAACCCTCCAGCGGCGCGATTTTGAACAACGCGTCACCGCGCTCTACCGGGGAACCGAGCATCTGGCTCAAGTCACCCTCGATCACGACACCGTCAAAGGGTGCGGTCAGGTTAATGCTGGCCAGTTGTTGATCGACCAGTTTTATCTCGGCATTGGCCTGGTTGATCTGCTCCTTGATCACGCGCACCTTGACCAGGTCTCGCGCGGATTGCGCTTCGCGGTATTCGCGGCGTAATTTCTGCACCCGCCCTTTGAGCTTGGTCAGTTCCAGCTTGAGCTCGGCATCGTTGAGGCTCGCCATGACTTCACCCTGGCGGATGGTATCGCCGGCACGCACCGACGACGATAACAGGTATCCTGAAATCGGCGCCGCGACCACACGCTGTACTTCTCCTTCCAGCACCGCGTCGGCGGTGACACGGAAATTGGCTTCCACCAGGCTGCTCAAAACAAGGCAGGCCGCAACCATTGTCGCGATTAACTTGGTACGCAAATGCCTGAGTCCGAAGAGCGAGGCCAGCCCTTCCTGCATACTGTCCCACAGCTTCGGCAATATGCCCCGCTCCTGGTCACGTTTGAGCGCGAGGAAAGGCGTCAACAGTGACAGGGTTTGCTGGCATAGTTCGAGCGTTTTAGCTTCCAGCGGCAATTCCTCGCTGCACAGCAGCGTGATCGCACCGAATACCTTGCGCTCGGTTACCAGCGGAATTGTGGCGATCGAGCCGGAACCAAACTTGCGCGCCAGTTCCTGGTGGGCACGCTGGATCACCTTGCTCTCCGTGTCCGGAAACAGGATCGCGCTATCCTGCTCAACCGCTTCGTCCATGGCATCGGCAATTTTGCGCACCAGGTTCGAACGCTGATCGAACTCGGCGCTGTTTGACAGGGCAATCACCTCACAGTGATGACCCTGCAACTCGGCGAAGGCGACACGTTCACAGTTGAAGTGGCTGGTGAGCTCGGCCACCATGCGCATCAATCCCTGCTGGTAGCTACCCTGCTCGAAGCAGCTGGCGAGCACGCCGACGACATGACTGTAGAATTCATCGTTGCCGGACTCGGGCTTTTCGAAACTCGCCAACCCCAACCATTTCACACTGCGCCTGAGCGAATGAAACACTGACAGGTGCTTGCCGGCCGGTAAGTGATTCATCTTGATCGCGAGCACGCCGGCAAGCTTGGCGCGGATATAAACGGGCTTGGCGAAGTAATCCAGCGCCTGGCCATCGATGACCAGGGCTCTGGAGAAACAGATTTCCCCCCTTTTCTTAAGCGCGTACTTGACCGTGGCGAGGAAATCCTTGTGTTTATCGAGGCTCTCGGGCCAGCGCGCCAGCAGGTGGAGCTGGTTGTTTTCCTGGTCGGGTACCATGAAAACCGCGGAATGTACGTCGGGCAGCATACCGCATACTGTTTCCAGCCATTTTTCGGAAAAGCGGCTATGCATTACTAACCCCGGCTTGCTGAGAAGAGAGCCCCTGGACACAGCGTGGCCACAACAGGCCGAGCACCGAATCGGTGTTGGCCTCGATCTCTTCAAAGACCATCTCGTCAATATTGGTTGGCAGTTTTTTAAATAATGGATTTTGCTCGATGCAGTTGGCGACCAGGTGCTTGTGCTTACCCTCGTTAGAATCCTGGCACAGGGCATGTGCCAGGTGAATCACGCCAACCGCAGGTTGATACTCCTCTTCAGCCTTTTCCGGCTCGAGATGAAACGCTGCGACCTGCTGGTAAACCGGTGGTAAATGCCAGCCCTGCATCAGTTCCGCGCCTGCCTGGCAATAGTCGAATCCGAGCTTTTCGCGTTCCACCTCGGCGATATCCCGGTCGTAAAGCTGGCTGAGTTCGAGCGCCTGTAACGATCTCCCGGGCGCCTTCAAAAACAGTGCGGCGTGCCCGATTTCATGCAGTAAACCCAGTGTGAAAAAGACGTGATGGCTGGCCGTGTTGCTGTGCTTGCCGATGGTCCTGGCCGCGATGCCGCACTGCACACAGTAACGCCAGAACGCCTTGAGATTAAAAACCTGCTCCGGGATAGCTGCAAAAGTGCGCATGCAAAGCGAACCCAGTATCAGGTCGTGCAGTTGCATCAGGCCGATCAGGCTAATCGCCTGGTAGAGATTTTCACAATTGCGGGGAAATCCAAAGTACTGGCTCTTCGCCATGCGCATGATCCTGACCGATAGCATCGAGTCACGCTCCAACACTTCGACGAAATCTTCGATCGAGGTATCGGAGTTCAACAGCAACTGCCGAATCGCGACGTAGACTTCGGGCATTGAGATTTGCTCGGCCATGTCACCGACGAATTCACGTGCAGCTTTCATTTAGTCGCTATCCTGGTTAAGGATTAAGCCAGGATGACCTTTTCCATGTCAGCGCTGATCGCCCTGGCCTCATCCATCGAGTGTTCGAGTTCCTGCTGCGTCAGCCCAACCACCGCCTGGACTTCGGCATCAATCAGGGTATCGGCAGCAGCCTGGCTTTCTGTAGTGATAGATTGCGCACAGGCATGGGCCAAATGCATCAGCGTGGTTTCGGTTTTATAGTCCGTGGCCAGTTCCGGGGTCGGCTGGTGCCGGGTGACGGATTGCAGGTTGTCGGACAGGTTCCAGTTGGCCATCAACATGGCACCGATATCGCCGTAGTGATAGCCCATTACCTGCGTTTCGGCCTCGTGTATCGCCTGGCCCTGCTGTTCCATAATTTCTCGCGCTGCCAGTGCCTGTAAAGGAAACTTGGAATACAGCACAAGATGCCCGATTTCATGTAGTAAACCGGCGATAAACAGGTGATCGCTTTTCGACAATTTCAAGCGTTCGGCAAGCAGACGCGCCAGCACTCCCGAAAACAGGCTCGCACGCCAGAAAGTATTCAGCGGCATGATGTCATTGGGCAGCTCGAGACTCGACATCGCCGAAATTCCCAGCACCATGTTGTGCAATGGACCAAGACCGATCATATTGATCGCGCGCGCGATACTGTCGACGGGCTCCGGAAACCCGAAATAGGCACTATTAACGACCTTCAATACCCGTGTCGACAGGTTGGGATCGACGCTGATAACTTCCGCGAAATCATAGATATCCGAGGCCGGATCATCCATCAACCGCTGCACCTTCAAATACACCTCGGGCAGCGAGATCAGCTCGGTCACTTCTTGCAGTTGTTGTTGTATCTCTGACATTACTGGTAGCATTGTTTTTGTTATCGGATCAGTACGACACTCGCCCCGTCAAACTAATGACACCAGTATAGTTTAAATATCTGAATTCGCAGGGAACTTCCGGAAATGAGTATCGCCGGAAATCTCGTTCTATGGGAGTGTAAAAAAATGTGCAGCGGTCGCTAAAATTTGCGACCGCTACAGTTATTCAGGCAATCGGTTTATTGATAGAAAACGGTGGTGTACTGGTTCGGATCGACCGGCGGCAGATTTGCACCGAAAGCGTTCTCGATCACCTGCATTATTTGGTTGGCGATCACGGCGTAACCCCGCGCGGTCGGGTGGATGCCGTCGAGCGAAAAGGCACCGCCCTGGGCGAAGGTCGACGAAACGCCGCCGCTGCCATAGGAAAAACCGTTCTCGTTCAATTCGATGAGAAATCCCGCGACATCGAAAAAAGCCAGATTCGGATCGGCATCGGCCGCGGCCTTGATCGTCACATTGTAAGCCAGACGAGCCACTTCAACCTCATCCGCCTCGTTCTCGGTCAACACGTCACGATCGAGCAGCGGTGCCGACACTCCCCAGGTTCCGCCCATGCCGTCATCCTCACCGATCTTGCTCGAGGCCGGCAGCACAACCAGATCATTGGGGGTCGCCTGGCGCATACTAACGGCCGCGGCACCGAGCACCCCGGTCAGGTCGGTCAGGTCTTTATCGAGGATGACGACCGGATTCTGGCCTTCGCTAAAGCTGATGAATCGCTGATCGGCCTCGACCTGGGTAATCTCCATTCCCACTCGCGACTGCACGCCGAGGTTGTAGAGCGTGAACTGGGTATTGATGAAATCGGCGGTTGCCTGGTCCAGCGGAATCGCATTGTACGGTACAGTGTTGAAATAAGGAATCGAGCGCACATCGGGTATGTTGATCAGTACGCCCCGGGTCGCCGGCGCGGCGGTGAGATTTCCCACCAGGATATTGAAGGCGCCGGCAAACGTTGCTGGCGGGGTAATGGATTCGTTGCTAACCGTTGGATCGGCACCATCGATGGCGTAAAGCAGCACGTCATTATTGCCCAGCCACAGGGTGAAGAAGGTCGGCGCCTGCGCCAGCGCATCGTCTTCGATGCTGTTAACCGCCGCACCCGCAAAACGCACGAAGAAGGGATTCGCCGTCGGCGGCATCATGCCGAGGCCCACCGGGTCACCGTAATTCGCCGCCAGCACGTGGAAAGACTTGGCCGCGGGAACGCCGAGATTATTGAAGGGGCCAACCAGGGGCGGCACGCCGACCTCGGTCGCAACCGCCGGCGTGATTGCCACGGGCGCCGCAGGGAGGTCCGGGTCCCCGGTCGGCACCAGCACCAGGCGGTCGTTGGTGCCGGGAATCGGGTTCGCAGCGATGGTAAGGCTGCCGGTGGCCGATACCGGCATTAACGGCTGGGTAAAGGCGCCGCCACCCGCGAGCGCAAACTGCTGCGCGAGAATCGCCGGAAACGAATCTTTTTGACCGTCGCGATACAGCGCACTGTCCTTGTAGCCGGCGGTGAGCGAATCACCGATCGCCACAAAGGTTGAAAAATCGGCAGAGCCCGAGTCAGGGTCTTCGCTGGAATTTCCGGAAATATCGGTACCGCAACCAACGATCAGTGCCGCTACGGCTAAACCAAATAAGCTTTTCTGTATTAGAAATCTCATCACTACTTCCCCTAATACCGGTAAGTCAGGCCGAAGCCGATCGAATTCGCGGCCGAATCGTAGTCACCGCTGAACGGGATCGTAAATCCGCCCTCTTCATAATAATCATAGGAGTGCTCTTCATCATCGAAAGTCAGGATCAGCACAGATATATCTATCTCGAGATTCTTCGAGTAGTGGTAAGTCGCGCCGCCCGTGTAACCAATCGAATCGCCTCGCGGCGTGATCGGCTCGAACGAGCCATCCGGAATCGGTGTATCGTCGAAATATAT
>JARFPR010000295.1 GCA_029288195.1 Gammaproteobacteria bacterium
TACGGCACAGACTCCAGTCTTCGGCTGCTAAGCCGGGCTGGGCGAAAAGTGCAGGTATCAGACCTGCAATTAGAAGATAACGTGTGCGCAGCAAGTTGATCCGGAAAATGATTACATTCTGTCACATTATCCGGTTCCGGTTAATCCCAGCTTAACGATATTGTGCCTTGATGGCTGAACTCTTATAGGAATCCACCTTGGGAGAAAGCCGGCAAAAGTGTAGCGAGGCATGGATGCCGAGCTTCAAGCGATTCCATGGATGGACCAACCGGCGCTTGCGCCGGGTGGGAGCGACTTTTGCCGGCTTTCTCCCAAGGTGGATTTCGAACAGCTATCGGCTTAAAAGTCATGCTTAGGTTTTTTTACGTGCCTGTCGCTTTGAAGATTTCGGTATCGGGGTGAAATGCGAACCACGCGAACCAGAATCCCTGAATGCTCGCAACTTCCTGGCCACCGGTATCGGTGATCGTGATGCTGCGATTTACCGAATCCCAGGCAAAGTCAAAACGAGTGCCGTTTATGTTGTCGCTGAACTGGCTCTTACCCTGCTTGTCCAGTTCGATAAACGGGTAGGCCTTGTAGACTCCGTCAACCTCCAGTCCGACCACGATTTCCTTGGGATGATAACTGTCAGGCGCTTCATTGTTAACCGCGAAATAGGTGAACCTTGACTCCTCGTAACCAGCATAAGGATCGCGCTGGTAATCACGAGAATGCCCGGTATCGTCGGATAGCACCATCGTATCGGGATGCTGTTCGAGCCAGTCCCGCCAGGTCGTATGGCTGATAGGTATAGGGGTCAACTTTTGCCCGACCCGTTTTCCCGACACGGATTCGCTTAAGATCTGTGACCATAGCGATTCGGTATCACGATCGTAGAGCAGGACATCGCTGTTATAGAGCAGTCCGGACACCCCGAAATCAGTGGGTCTGCCATCGATGGTCGCATCGAATGCAACCGCGGTTCCACAAAGCGGGCAGTAGGTAACCGCGAATCTTTGCCCGTCAATTTCATCGTTAACGATTTCATGCCAGTTGAGGATGGCAATCGGATATGCCCGGGACTGGTCTTTTAGGGTAACTCCGACGACCCGGTCAGCGGGTTTAAGGTATTCCGCATCTACCGCGCTAATCAGCTTCGGGTTGGATAATGCGGGGATACCGTCGCGCGGTGGTCCGCCATGTAATATCTCTTCGCGGGGCAAGGTGGCATTGGACAGATCGAAACCGTTTGTAGGTCCGGCAGAAATGGCAAACTTGTACACCAGGACCCCCAGCAAAATTCCTACGAGTGCCAGTAACCCAGTCTTCTTTGACGGCATTAGGCGCATATCAACCTCCAGATACGGGTGGATAGAGATTCGAGTCAGTATTTGCCGAATAATTCAATTATTTTAGCGCAACCGGTCTGGTTAGTGGCGGCTTGACTAGCCCCGGCATTGTAATTAGTCTGCGATCAATAAATAACCCTATAAAACCTCAGGAGCAACTATGAAATCAAGAGCCGCGGTCGCGTGGGAACCAAAAAAACCCCTTGAAATTGAAGAAGTTGAAGTCGAAGGTCCGCGTGAGGGTGAAGTCTTGCTCAAGGTGCACGCCAGTGGTGTCTGCCATACCGATGCATTCACGCTTTCGGGTGAGGACCCGGAAGGCGCGTTTCC
>JARFPR010000298.1 GCA_029288195.1 Gammaproteobacteria bacterium
GCAGGCCCAGGAGGCTGACGAAATCGTCACCGGTCGATTCACCGGCAAGGTCAAAGGAGGCTTTACCGTAGATATCGGCGAGATTCGCGCTTTTCTGCCGGGCTCACTGGTGGATGTGCGTCCGGTTCGTGATACCGCTTACCTCGAAGAAAAAGAACTCGAATTCAAAATTATTAAACTCGATCAGAAGCGCAACAATGTTGTGGTATCTCGACGGGCAGTGGTCGAAAAGGAATTCAGCGAAGAACGGGAAAAACTGCTCGGGACTCTCAAGGAAGGTGAACGCGTGCGCGGTATTGTCAAAAACCTTACTGATTATGGCGCTTTCCTGGATCTCGGCGGAATCGACGGCTTGCTGCACATCACCGACATGGCCTGGAAACGCGTAAAGCATCCATCCGAGGTGGTAGAAATTGGTCAGGAGATCGATGTTGTTGTGCTCAAATTTGACCGCGACAAGAATCGCGTATCACTCGGCCTGAAACAAATGGGTGATGATCCATGGGAAAACCTCATGCGTCGCTATCCGGAAGGTCAGCGCCTGTTCGGACAGGTCAGCAATATTACCGATTATGGTTGCTTTGTTGAGATCGAAGACGGGGTAGAAGGCCTGGTGCACGTTTCAGAAATGGACTGGACCAACAAGAATGTGAATCCCAATAAGGTGGTAAACCTCGGCGATGAAGTGGAGGTTGTAATCCTTGAGATCGACGAAGAGCGCCGCCGTATATCACTGGGAATGAAGCAATGTAAACCCAATCCATGGGAAGAGTTTGGCACCACCTGTAACAAGGGTGATATTATCTCCGGCAAGATCAAGTCGATAACCGACTTCGGTATTTTTATCGGGCTTGAAGGCAATATTGATGGTTTGATCCATCTAACCGACCTTTCGTGGAACAAGCCTGGCGAGGAAGCAGTGCGTGAATACCAGAAGGGACAGGAAGTTGAAGCCATGGTATTGTCTATCGATCCCGAGCGTGAACGAATTTCGCTCGGCATCAAGCAGATCGAAAAAGATCCATTCGCGAGCTTCATCGCGGATAGACCGAAGGGTAGTATTGTATCGGGTACCGTAATATCGGTTGATGCCAAGGCTGCCGTGGTTGATCTGGGAGATGGAATTGAAGGCCTGTTACGAGCTTCCGAAATGGCAAAGGATCGAGTTGAAGACGCACGCTCATTTATGAACGAAGGCGATCAAATCGATGCCAAGATTACCGGGATGGATCGCAAAGGTCGAAGTATCTACCTTTCGATCAAGGCCAAGGATACCGACGAAGAGCAAGAAGCATTAAAGGATTATGCGGCAAGTACGGACGCCAAGGGTACAACCACCAGTTTTGGTGATTTGCTCAAGGAAAAAATGGATTCCTGACTTATAATCGGGTGACGGGTGCAAACCCGTCACCCATCTGGATTTTCGGACCATGTGATGAAAGACGCAGAATTTGTACCCTCGATGACGAAGTCGGACCTGATCGATAACCTGTCGAAAAATCAGGGGCATCTTGCTTACAAAGATGTCGAGTTGGCGGTCAAAAGCCTGATCGAAATGATGAGCAGCGCTTTATCCAATGGTGAACGCATCGAAATCAGGGGCTTCGGAAGTTTCAGTTTGCATTATCGCCCCCCGAGAATTGGTCGTAATCCCAAGTCCGGTGACAAGGTGGATTTGCCCGGAAAGTACGTACCGCACTTCAAACCCGGCAAAGAGCTGCGTGATCGCGCCAATAATTAACCACAGACCTGCTTATCCCATTTATCCCGAGCCGGTAGACAATTCATGGATATCTGGCTTTTTGTCCTAGTCCTCGCGGCAATTTTAATCGGCTGGCTACTGGGTCGTTGGCAACCATTCAAAACCAGCAGTCGTAAACCCGACTCAGATCACTTCACCGAAAAGTACGCAAAGGGACTGAACTACCTGCTTGCGGATGATCAGGACAATGCGATCAAGATCTTCACCGACTTGATTGAAGTCAATAAAGATACGATTGAAATCCATATCTCGCTTGGAAACCTGTTCCGTTCCAAGGGCGAAGTAGACCGGGCGATAAAGGTTCACCAGAATTTGCTGGCGCGCCCGAATCTCACGCGCAGACAACGCCACCTGGCCATTGCAGAACTGGCAAGCGACTATCTCAAAGCCGGGCTGCTGGACCGGGCAGAAAAGCTGTATCGCCAAATGATCGAATTGAATGCCGAACCCAACCTGGCCTATCGGCGATTACTCGATTTATACGTAACCGAAAAGTCCTGGGAGCAGGCCGTCGAATGCGCACAAGTGTTATTTACCAGGGGAGAACCCGATGCAGGTTTGGTGTATAGCCAGTGTTTGTGTGAAATTGCCAGAGATGCGATTGAAAGTGGCAACCATCGCCTGGCACACAAGAGCCTGGATCGTGCGCTCGAGGTCGATACCCAATGTGTGCGTGCCAGTTTATTGTTAATCGACTTGCATATTAAAACGGATAATTTAACCGCGGCAAAGGGCATCTTTCGGAGACTTGTGCGCCAGAGTCCGGAATACATGGGATTGTACATCGACCCCGCACGGCAGATTTACCATCGAAAGCAGGGCCAGGTTTACCGGGAATTCCTGCAAAACCAGTACCAACTGCATCCTTCAACCCGCCTGGCAATGGCACTACTGGAAAATTATGCCCAGAATGACGAGATCGAGAAAGCACGTCAGTTTTTATCGGATACATTGCGTCAGTCACCTTCTTTCGAAGCCTTTGAATTTGCACTGCGATTTTTAAAGTCCAACCCTGATCAACTTGGCGAAACCTGGGAAACCTTATCAAGCTTTCTGCAAGCCCTGCAGGCCAAGAAAACTGAATTTGCCTGCTCGGCATGTGGCTACGAGAGTCATGCCATACAATGGCTATGTCCGAGCTGTCGAAACTGGGGCGCGATGAGGCCAATAAAACCATGACAGATCCCCGTATAATTATTGCACTCGATTTTGCCGAACGTCGGCAGGCCATCGAGTTTTCCAAAAAAGTCACGCCTGATCAGTGCCGTCTGAAAGTTGGCAAGGAACTTTTTACCAGTGCAGGTCCGGCACTGGTCGAAGAGTTGATCGACAATGGCTACGACATATTCCTCGATTTAAAATTTCACGACATCCCGAATACGGTTATGAAAGCGGCCGGCGCTGCGGCAAAACTCGGGGTCTGGATGCTGAATGTACACGCCCTTGGCGGTATCGCAATGATGCGGGCCGCACGCGAGGGGATCGATATTGTCCCGCAACGCCCTTTCCTGATAGCGGTAACTGTTTTGACCAGCATGACAGCGACCGATTTGTGCGAACTCGGAATAGACCGACCACTGCAGCAGATAGTCGATCAATTTGCCCGAAACGCATTAGATAGCGGTC
>JARFPR010000316.1 GCA_029288195.1 Gammaproteobacteria bacterium
AACAACTCGAATTATTCAAGATGTCGCTCGCCAACATCAACCCGGATTTCCAGGTTGAAAATGGTTACCCGCCCAATTCCGGGGGTAATGCCAACATGACCTACTGCTCGAACTCGCTCGCGGAACGTTTCGGTGCACTGGTGATGACGTTGGAAATGCCGTTCAAGGATGCCACCGCAACCCCGGACCGCATCCAGGGGTGGAGCCCGGAACGTTGTGGACGTCTCGCGCACTCCTGCCTCGACGCGCTGCACCTGTGCTGGGAGCAGGTGGTGAAATAATGTCTAACGGAGTTTCATAAGCAGTGGCTAACCGGATCAGGCGCAGAGATTTTCTCAAAGCCGGGGCGGCCGGTGTGCTCGGCAGTTCGCTGCTGCGAGCACCGATAGCCTTTGCCAAGCAGAAACACCCGGCTTTTCAATTAATTGCCGCGAATGGCAAATTTAATTTTGCTCAGCACAAAGCAAAAGCCACAGGGGTCATGTTTTATAACCAGTCGATACCGGGGCCGGTGATACGTATCCCGCAGGGTCGCGAATCGACGATCCTGTTTAACAACGCGCTCGACGAGCCCAGCTCGGTACACTGGCATGGTCTGCGCATCGACAATGCGATGGATGGCGTGCCCGGACTGACCCAGCAACCGGTAATGCCAGGAGAGACTTTCGAATACCGGTTAACACCGCCTGACGCTGGCAGTTACTGGTATCACACCCACCTGCGATCCTGGGCGCAGCTGGCACTGGGGCTCGCCGGGGTTTTAATCGTGGAAGAGGAAACTCCGCCTCTGGTGGATCAGGACCTGATATTTGCCATTGATGACTGGCGCCTCGATGAGAAAATGCAAATGGATACAAAGAGCCTGGGTTCGATGCATGACTGGTCCCACGCCGGGCGCCTCGGCAACGTGATTACGGTAAACGGGAAAACCGACCAGTCCTACCCAGTTGCCACGGGTGAGCGCATTCGCTTGCGACTGCTTAATATCGCGAATGCGCGCACCATGAACCTATTATTCAATGAACCTGAACTCTCGGTGATCGCGGTCGACGGCCAGCCGGTTAAACCTTTCACTCCTGAATCGGGCAGGGTCAGGCTGGCGCCGGGTCAGCGTGTCGATTTGATCGTAGATATGACCGGTGATCCGGGCGAGCGTACGCTGATCGAGGTGGTGATTGGTGAATACGCCTATGAAGTGGCTGGCTTCAATTACGATCCGATCCCGAAACGCGATCAAATGCTTGATGCACCGATTGCACTACCGCAAAACCCGCTGCAGCAAACAAGACTGCCGGACGAATTCATGCAGATACCTTTACGCATGGCAGGTGGCGCTATGGGTGGTATGCGCGGGGCGACATTCGAGGGCAGGGAAATGGGTATCCGCGAGCTTATTGAGCATCGTAAAGTCTGGGCGATCAATGGTATCGTGGGCATGCCGGAAAAACCGCTTTTCAACGTCAGGCGCGGTACCGCGATCAGTCTCGACGTCATCAACGATAATAGCTGGCCACATGCAATGCACATCCACGGGCACCATTTTATTTACCATAAGACACCTGAATTCTGGCGCGATACCGCACTGTTTGCGCGTGGTGAGCGTGGCACGATGAAATTCGTCGCTGATAATCCGGGCCGGTGGCTGATTCACTGTCACATGGTTGAGCACATGGCTGGCGGCATGGTGACCTGGTTCGAAGTGACCTGAAGCCAGACTTAAGCTCGAGGAGAAACTTAATAATGTCTAAGATCAATATCCAGTTTACGCTGTTTTCCGCGTTTTATTCGCCCCTGATCGCAACCATGGCGGGTGGATTTTTACGCGATGAAGGTCTCGAATATGAATGGTCGGTGTCGCCACCCGGGGTGCCGGCGGTAGCATCGATTACCGATGGGACAGCACATGTAGTGCAGTCGGCTCCGAGCCAGGCTTTCAACTCGATCGCAAAGGGCGAGTCGAACTACCCGCTCCATTTTGCCCAGGTTAACGAGATGGATGGTTTTTTCATCAGCGGGCGCGAGGCGGACACTGCTTTCTCCTGGGACAAGCTGGAGGGCGCCAGTGTCGTAATGTTCGGTGGCGGCCAGCCGAACGCCATGTTTCGCTATGCCTGTCATCGGGCCGGCATCGACTACGATAAAATTATCGCGATTACACCGGGTGGTGCCGACGATATAGATCGTGCGTTTCGCGCTGGTGAAGGCCAGTACGTGCAACAGCAGGGACCCTACCCACAGCAACTCGAAGCCGACGGCGTTGGTAACATCGTGGCGCAGGTGGGTCCGTTAATCGGTCCCTGTGCATTTTCGAGCCTGGCCGCCTCGCGTGAATGGCTCGAAACCGATATGGCAAAGGCCTTTACTCGCGCCTATGCCAACGCCCGGCAATACCTGAATGCAACTCCAGCCAGCGAAATTGCGGCTGTCGAGCAACCCTATTTTCCGGATATCAGTCCTTCCGCACTGGAGCAATGTATTTCCAGTTACCAGCAACTGGGGTGTTGGACACCGCATGTCGAAATAACGAAGCCGGCGTTTGAAATAACGCTGGACGTGTTTGAATATACCGGCAGTATTTCCGAGCGCTATCCCTACGAGCGTGTGTGTGCTGTACCGCCTTCATTCTAGAGAATAATTTATGAGCATAGATAAGCAATCAGTTACAGGGGACCTGCTATCCGAGGAAGGCTTCTGCCACCTGGATAACGCGGGCGCCGCGTTAATGCCGCGCTGCGTTCTGGAGACGCAGATCGAGCATCTAAAGCTCGAGGCCTCCGTCGGTGGTTACGAAGCTGAGCGACTCAAGCATGATCAAATCGAAGCGGTATATGATTCGGTTGCGCGCCTGATCAACTGTCACCGCGATGAGGTCGCGATCGTGGAAAATGCGACGGTCGGCTGGATGATGGCGTTTTATGCCATTCCTTTTGCGGCGGGTGACCGCATCTTAACCGCCGAGGCCGAGTATGCTTCGAATTACCTGGCCTACCTGCAAATTGCCAGGGACAAGGGTGTTATTGTCGAGACCATACCTTCCACCGCCGATGGAGAGATAGATGTTGAGTCGCTCAAGGACCTGATCGACGAACGGGTCAAGCTGATTTCGGTTACGCAGGTACCGACCAACGGTGGACTCGTTAATCCGGTCGAGGCAATTGGAGTGGTGGCCAGGCAGAACAATATTTTATATCTTGTGGATGCCTGCCAGTCAGCCGGCCAGATTCCGCTGGATGTCAATTCGATACAGTGTGATTTTCTAAGCGCCACCGGACGCAAGTTTTTGCGCGGACCTAGAGGGGTAGGGTTTCTTTTTGTTAGCCGTCGCGTACTGGATTCGCTACATCCGCCGATGATCGACCTGTTTTCGGCGACCTGGGTTGATGCGAATCACTATGAGTTGCGCAAGGATGCCAGGCGTTTCGAGAACTGGGAAAGCAATTATGCCGCCAAGCTGGGACTTGGCAGCGCAATTGACTATGCATTGAACCTGGGTCTCGATAATATCGAAGCAGAAGTGACCAGGCTGGCAGACAGGTTACGCCTGATGCTAGCCGAAATTCCCGGTGTCAGCGTCCACGATATCGGTAAAAGAAAATGTGGAATCGTCACTTTTTCAGTTGCGGGTATCGCAGCCACCGAGGTCGAAAAGCATCTGCGGGATAACAGGGTTCAGGTTAGCGTTAGCTCTCCCGTCAGTACCCTGATCGATGCTACCCGCAGACAACTGCCAGATTTAGTTCGCAGTTCGGTGCATTACTACAACCAGGAGTCTGAACTCGACGCGCTGGTGAGCTGCATTAAATCAATCAGCGGGCAACAGGATTAAAAAGTAACGCAGTTGCTAAATATCGTTTACCACTACGGACAACATTTCGCGCACCTGCCCGGCGACTGTATGGAGCTCGTCGTTTTCGATGGCTTGCATTGAGGCAACGGGGTCGATAGCGCTGACCTGAACGCCA
Organism: Gammaproteobacteria bacterium; assembly: GCA_029288195.1. Lineage (GTDB taxonomy): Bacteria > Pseudomonadota > Gammaproteobacteria. Next base: position 3,963 of record JARFPR010000316.1, read on the forward strand.
CCATCGACTGCTCGCAGAATTACGTTACAGGGCAGCATTGCGCCGATCTTCGGTTCCATACCGATGGCCTGGTGGGCCATGTTGGGGTTGCAGGCACCGAGAATACGGTAGGAATCCATGTCGACATCGATTTTCTTCTTCATCGTTGCCTGCACATCGATCTCGGTGAGGACTCCAAATCCGTGCGCGGCTAATGCCTTGCGTGTTCTCGCATCAACTTCTTCAAAATCGGAAGTTTCGATTAGTCGGTCAATGGTGTAGCTCATGGTAAAAGTTCCTCTGCGGTTTGCCATTCTGACACATGCTGATCATGCGTTTCAGGGGAGGAAGGTAAGCTATTGACAGGCGTTAATCCAGCCCATTGGTACTGAAAGTTTTTATACAGGTAGAGGCAGAAATTATGCGTTGAGCCAGGCCCGGGCGCATCACCAGCGATAGCTTGCAGAACCTGGCTCGTGTTCGTTTTATGTGCGGCTATTGTCGCCGGGGTTTGCCGTTAGTGCTGCGTCTTGGTCATGATGGTATGGATAGCCCGATCGAATACTGACGACGATTCGATAAGCTTGACGCGACTTTCTTTCAGTTCTGTTGCAAAGGCACTCATTGTCATGTTGCGTACCTTGTGACCCTGGCGATTGACGAAAACGAAATTGCCGGTCACGTTACTCTTCCACGACAATCGTGCCACCAGGGATTTTGATTGTGACTCGACAAACTCCACCCAGGAACCGATTTCTAAATCCCTGGCCTGTGCTAAAAAGTCTTCTCCTTCCTCTTCGACCTGCTCGTATAGTTCTTCGTCCTCATCCGAGGCGAGCACGATTTCTTCTTCGATCGCAATTTCGCCGAGCTTGACGCCGGCAGCAAACTTGTTGAGGTCGTCGATGACATCGGTGGTGGAAGCTTCCGAAATAATCGTGATCGAATCATCAGAAACCTCGTTTTCGACGACCTGGATTTCACCGGTATCATCAGCGGAAAATTCAAAATCGGGAGCTTCGGCAGTATCGATACCCTGTGACTTGGCAAAGGCTTCGGCACCACTGTCTTCCGGCCACACGGTTGTGTCATCGATACGCGTGACGATGTTCTTGGATGTCTGCTTGACGATCTTGGCATGCTCCTGCGCGAGCATCTGAAAAATCCGGTTTTGTACATCGACGTGTATCTTGACCAGGTCCATACCCTTGGAAAGCGCACGTAGCAAGGCCGGAATGGTTTTTATTATCTTAACGCGTTCTTCTTCGGTGAATTTCGGGATCAGCGTCCAGACGAAAGTAGTAGAGATCCGTTTCAGGTTTTTCCAGTGATTTGATGATTCACCCAGCGACAGGTAAGCATTGAACAGTACCGAGGTCCAGGTGGTATCGAGAAAATCGGCGACTTCAAAGCTCACTTCCCGATTGTCGATAAGTTTGTGCACCAGCGCCGCCGCCGCTTCCTGCGCCTCCTGAATTTGCAAATCCCTGTTCTCTTCCTGCTGTTGAATCTCCTTTTCAACCTTTTCAATACCCTGTTCCTGGTCGGTCAGGAAGTTTTCGAAATTGATATAAGCTTCTTCGAAGACCGAGATATCTTCATCGAATTCGCTGATCAGGAAGTTGACGACTTCCTCGGTCTTATCGATAAGCGGTTGTTCATCGGTATGTCCCTCACTCCAGCCAAGTGAGGCGCGCGATATGCTGTCGAGCAGCTTTCTCGCCGGATGTTTTTTCTGATTGAAAAAATCCTTGTCGATAATGGCAACCTTGAGCATTGGAATTTGCAGTCGCCCGATCAAGACCTTTATCGGATCAGGCAGCGCCTCATCGTCAAAAAAGAAATCAAACAGCATCGAAACCACATCAATGGTCTGCCCATCACTGGCATTAACCTGGTGTTGATTTTCCTGTTTGAAGTCAACCAGTTGCTGGTGACTTTGCTGTTTGAGGCTTTGCGGATCGATGGAAGTCAGGGGTTGTGTTGGAATGCTCGCGGCTTGCAGGTTATTCAATGCGGCAACAAAACTACCACCCTGGGAACTGGGAGCAGCTATACCACCAGCACCGGCAACTCCACCAGGTCCGCCGACTCCACCAGGTCCGGCAACTCCACCAGGTCCGGCAACTCCACCAGGTCCGCCAACTCCACCAGGTCCGGCAACTCCACCAGGTCCGGCAACTCCACCAGGTCCGGCAACTCCACCAGGTCCGACAACTCCACCAGCCCCGGCAACTCCACCAGCCCCGGCAACTCCACCAGACCCGGCGACACCACCAGCCCCGGCGACACCACCAGCCCCGGCGACACCACCAGCACCAGCAGCTCCACCTACACCACCGGCTCCACCGCTACCAGCAACTCCACCAGCACCGGGTGCACCGGTTACTGCCTGTTGCAACGCGGCAAACAGGTTACCATCTGCAACCTGAACACCGGCGACACCACCGGCACCCGCTCCGGATCCAGGCGTCAGTAACATCGGCGCACCGGTTCCATGTTCACCATTTTCCTTGATGCGATTTGCCATGTAACGACTGGTTTTTTTCATTCGTTCCTGGTCTGGCTTGAAACCAGGTAAAACGCCTTTCTTGACGAAAAACTCGTTCAATTCCTTGTAGAAATGACCCAGGTTAAACAACACGTATTTATCGAACAGCTTGTAGAAGATTAACTTTGCCTGGATATCGGTATCGAGCAACTCGGATGCCTTGTCAAAGCTCTCGCAGATTGCCTTGGGATCGAATGGGTTTTCATCTTCGTCGATTTCTTTTCGCTTCAGGACCAGTTTCAGTCGCTCGCTTATTGCGAATAAATCATCCTCGCAGCGCGGGCGCGCCTTTGAGATCATGTTTTCGATTGCGATGCTGTCTTCAAGGTCATCGAGTTCAACCAGAGTCAGCTCTTCGTCGTCGTCCAGTTCGATACTGCTGGATTTGCCCGCGATAAAGGCGTCGAAGCGCCGCTGCATTTCATGGCCGAAGTTTTTCTTGATACCGTCACGCTTCAGTCTGATTTCACGCATCGCCTCCATGTACATGTTGCGCTCACGGTCATTCTTGACCTTGTCCGATAATTCGAACATCGCGTCGTCAACGTTCTCCATCAGCACCCGAATCAGGTCGCTGAGTCCGTCCAGGGCGAAACGTTTGACTGAATTGTACACAGGATTTTTTGCGCCCTTGGCGTTAACGACTTCGAGTTTTGGTGCCAGCATTTGTTACCTGTGTTCCCCGTCAAAATGCCCTGAACCTGGTAATTTCACGTTCACAGGAGATAAAAGATGACGTTAAAAAGTTAATAGGGATAGTGTGATGGGCTTCACGTGTTATTAAGGTGTAATAAAAGCATAGTTGTTATTCGGGATTTGATGTGACCACTTATAGCCCAAATATGACCGTTCGTCGGTAACGTCAAAATTTCAACACCCCTGAAACCAAGCTAAAT
>JARFPR010000337.1 GCA_029288195.1 Gammaproteobacteria bacterium
ATCTGGTCTTCACCCAGCAGTCGAGCCTTGCTCTTGCCAAAGGACATCGCACCGCGGCCGCTGCCACCACCCTGCATCTGGCGCATGAAGAATATCCACAAACCGATCAACACGATAAAAGGGAACCAGCTGATGAACATATGTCCCAGCAATGAGGGTGGCTCGGGTGGTTTACCCAAAATGGAGACTTCAGAGCGTTCAAGGTCACCGATCAAGGCACTATTATTGGTTTCCGGGCTATAAGTCGTGAACGGCGTTCCGGAGATCATTTTACCGGAAATGTTCTGCCCCTCGATGGTAACTTCGCGCACCTGGCCTTGCTTGACCTGGGTCAGAAAATCCGAATAGATCAGGGTCTGGGTGCTACCCGTGCGTTCGCCGAAACTGTGGAACACCGACAGCAACACCACGGCGATGACAACCCACAACACTAAATTCTTGACTACATCGTTCACTAGTTACACCTGTATTGGCTCTTATTTGATGCCTTATCCGATTTATTTTACCGCTATTACCAACAGATACTAGCGTATTTTCCCTGTCCCGGCCTACCTAAGACCGCAACAAACAGCATAAATTTCCTTCGACCGTGAGCGCGACGAATCGGGCTTGCGCAACTTGACCGACTTGAAACTCGAGCGAAACTGCGAGATCAAAGCATCAAATCCCTCTCCCTGGAATAATTTGCTGACGAAAACTCCGTCAGGCGTTAAAAATTCACGCGCCAGATCGAATGCGAGTTCAGCCAGGTAGATCGACCTTGGCTGGTCTACGCTGTGCATACCACTTAAATTGGGGGCCATATCCGATATTACAAGGTCAAACCGGCGCTCACCCATTAGTGCCAATAATGCGTCGAGCGTCGACTGTTCGGTGAAATCACCCTGCACAAACTCAACGCCGGCAATGGGTTCCATGGGCAACAGATCGAGTGCGATGACCCTGCCCTTGTGCCCCACCACCTGGTTCGCATATTCGCTCCATCCACCAGGTGCCGCACCAAGATCGAGCACAAATTGTCCCGCTTTCAGAATCCGGTCCTTGTGCTGGATTTCCTCCAGCTTGAAGACCGCTCGCGAACGGTATCCCTGCTCGCGCGCTTTTATGACGTAGGCATCTTGATGATGCTCCTGCAACCAGCGTTTGCTAGATTTCGAGCGAGGCATAGCTTGCAGACTGCTGTGGTAACATGCGCGCTTTCAAACTCAAGCTTTGCGGAATCATGGAATTATCCAGGGGACAGATCAAGCGCCTGCGCGCTGAAGGCCACCGGCTCAAGTTAAAACCGGTTGTGATCATAGGGCAAAAAGGCCTGAGCGAGAACCTGCACCAGGAGGTAGACCTTGCGCTCGATCACCACGAATTGGTGAAACTGCGAATTCCCGCACTGGACAAGCCGGGCAAGCGCGCGCTTGGCAAATCGATTTGTGACCTGCACCAGGCTAACCTGGTCGAGAGTATTGGCAATGTCATCGTGATTTACCGATGCAATAAAGACGTCAATCGTTTCGCTGCAGTGGTCGGAACATAAGCTTACTTGTACTCCACCCCTGCAATAGCATATTCCATCGTGCCGGCAGGCGCATCGACAACCACATCGTCCCCCTCTTCCTTACCGATCAATGCGCGCGCTATCGGTGAACTGATGGCGATTCGATTTTTGCTTATATCGGCTTCGATATCACCAACGATCTGGTAAACAACCTCTGAATCAGTCTCAATATCAATAAGGTTCACGGTGCATCCAAATACCACCCGACCACTTTGGTTCAACTTGGTGATGTCTATGATCTGCGCGTTGGACAATGCCGCTTCCAGTTCGGCGATACGTCCCTCGGTAAAACTCTGTTCCTCGCGGGCGGCATGATACTCGGCGTTTTCTTTCAGATCGCCGTGCTCCCTGGCGGTTGCAATCGCTTCGATTACAGCCGGTCTTTTCACCGACTTAAGCTCTTTCAGCTCTGACTTAAGCCTCTCTGCGCCAGCAGCGGTAAGCGGTATTTGATTCATCAATAAATGCCTAATGTAAAGATTGTAAGCAATATACTTCTTTTATATCCCGGTGTGCCATCGCCATGCAGGTAGCCTTACCCCCCGACATGGTGGTGGTATAGCAGACCGAATGCATGATCGCTTCCCGACGAATGGTGTAGGAATCCGCTATTGCCGAACGCCCTTCGGTGGTATTGACGATCAGCACGATTTCATCATTCTTGATCATATCGACGATATGTGGACGCCCTTCCTTGACCTTGTTAACGTGCTGGCAGGCTATTCCACCCGCTCGAATCACTTTCGCAGTACCGCCGGTCGCAACCAGGTTAAAACCTTTATCGTGCAACTCCTGTGCGAGTTCTACAATGGCTTTTTTATCGGTTTCGCGCACACTCAGGAATGCGGTGCCCGGGCTCGGCACTTTCCCTCCCGATGCCACCATCGCCTTGGCAAAAGCCTCCGCGAAACTGCGCCCGATACCCATCACCTCACCGGTGGATTTCATTTCCGGGCCCAGGATAGGATCGACGCCCTGGAACTTGGTGAACGGAAATACCGATTCCTTGACCGAAACAAAATCCGGTACCACCTGTGCGGTACTGCCCTGTTGCTCCAGGCTTTGCCCGACCATGCAACGCGCTGCTACCTTTGCGAGCGCAATCCCGGTTGCCTTGGAAACGAACGGGACAGTGCGCGAAGCACGAGGATTAACC
>JARFPR010000393.1 GCA_029288195.1 Gammaproteobacteria bacterium
CCATCTTCGATCCGCAATCAAGACAGATCAAAGGCACCCACTGGAGTGCCTTGCGACTGACTGGGTCGGTCCGACTCATCGGGCCTGCGGCTTGCAGTAAAAGATTTAATTTCAAAGGGCAAGGCGAGACCCGGGGCGCCGGACAGCGACGTCCTTGTCTCGAATCTGCACAGGCGGCATCCCTTCCGCCTGACCCTTTGATATTTATGCTTTTTCGTCACCCAGCCTTTACGTCGCAAGGGACACCAGCGGTTGCTTCCTTAACAAGAAGCCGGCTTCGGATTTAGCTTGCAAAAGTGTAGCGAGGCAGGGATGCCGAGCTCCAAGCGATTCCATTGAGGGACCAACCGGCGCATGCGCCGGTTGGGAGCGGCTTTTGCGAGCTAAATCCGAAGTCGGCGTTTGGATGAGATCAGTCAAAGACGGCAATTGAGGTGTCAAAAATGTCGTGCAATGGGGTGGTTTAGGGACTAGTATTTTGGCGATTGATCAACTTGTGATCAAATTCGAGCCGCGCTTGGCTACAATCTACCCTATGACTGACGAAAAAACCGCACCAAAACCCGAGCACTTCGGTTTTTTGCAAGTCCCTAATTACTCGATGATTGCATTCTCCTCGGCCATCGAACCGCTGCGCATGGCCAACCGCGATGCCGGCAAGGAACTTTACCGCTGGAGTGTTTATACCATCGATGGCCTGCCGGAAAAGGCCAGCAACGGACTGGATATAACCCCCGACGGCAGCCTCGAGAATGCAAGCGATATGTCGATTCTGTTCGTTTGCGGTGGCGCTGACATTGTCGATACCTGGTCCAAGCAACTGCAGTTTGCCCTGCGCCGTATCGCCAAGCGCAATAACATCAAACTCGGCGCGCTTTGCACCGGTAGCTACCTGCTGGCAAGGGCCGGGTTGCTTGACGGCTACAAGTGCACGATCCATTGGGAAAACATAGCCAGCCTGCGCGAAGAATTTCCCGAGGTTAGAGTTGGCGATGACCTGTTCCTGATTGATCGCGATCGAATCACCTGTGCGGGTGGGCAGGCCGCGATGGATATGATGCTGAAGCTGATTCACGACCGTCACGGAAATAAACTGGTCACGCATATATCCGAACAATTCATGTGCGAACGGATCCGCAGTTCAGATGATCGCCAGCGGATACCTTTGCACCTGGCACTCGGTTCGAATCAACCCAAGCTCACTGAAGCGGTCACCTTGATGGAGGCCAATATTGAAGAACCGATAAGCCTCGATGAGCTCTCAAATTACGTTGGCATCTCGAGGCGCCAGCTGGAACGCCTGTTTCAAAAACATTTGAACTGCGTGCCGACCCGTTACTACCTGAACCTGCGGCTCAACCGCGCGCGTCTATTGCTATTGCAGACCAGCAAGTCCATCGTCGACATCGCGCTCGCCTGCG